>CALMVQ010000232.1:152217-182628 GCA_937873135.1 uncultured Scytonema sp.
TTGCCATCGCCATTGAAATCCCCAAAGCTGGCTTTCCAAGCTGGATCGAGCTGTTGCACAAAAACCTGAGAGGTAATTGTTGTGCCATCCATCTGCCAAATGAGGTTCTCACCAGTTTTCGTATTACGCCATAAAATGTCTGTTTTGCCATCACCGTTGAAGTCTGTAAGATTCCAAGATTGATTAAATGTCTGACTAGGATTGGGAATTGCTGACATAGCTTTGTTGTATATAGTGAATGACGATAAATTTAATCAGCTGTCACCTTTTCAGCTAATACGTAAGTAGGTTGATACAAATAAAGCTAACTAATGAGTCAAGTTCAGAAGGCTGATCACATTTCTTCTTTAAAGGAGATCAGGCTTGAAATGAGCGTTGCCCCTCAGGCTAAAGCTGTCCTTTCTCATCAGGAGACAGCAAGGATGAGGCTGCTTTCTGTACTTTAAATGCGAGGAGCAGCCTTCTTTACGAGTCTTAACGCCTACGCACGTTTATTTAAGCTCACCTACGCGCGTTGTGAATTGCTCTGCTATGAGCGCTGACAGTTGTGATATGTAGATACTGTTGTAATGCGAATGACAAATGCACCCAGCCCTGATGTAAATCTCGAATGACTTTGTTGATTAATGTCTGGGGTTACACATTTTCTATTAACACATTCATTAATCCTGACAAAGTATCAATGAATATCAGTGCGCTTAAGTTGGGGAGAAACCCTGACGTGCAAATATTTTTTTAAAAGGCGATTGCCCGTATTCCCATGTATTATTCGTAGTTAGACGTTGCTCTTAGCTGGGGTAGGTAAGTGTCGGACTTACTCAATAAGATGTGTAATTCAAACGCGCCTTATTTTACTTGCTGAGTGTGGCTTGACTTTATTTTTATACTTTCATTATTTAAAAAAAAATGCCAGTACCCTTAATAAGAAACAGTTTTTGACAGAGTTGTATATTTATTACTCATGACAAATTCTGAACCTGAAGATAAATTTACAACTCATTATGCTTGAGTACAATGCATAATATTTTGCATAAATTGAATATTTTTTCTGACCTATCAGCTACTGTGCATCTGTATGGCACATTTAGTCTATTCCCCTATGTAGCAACCTTAAAGCCTTATGGGATGCCTCCGGTAATGGTTACTTTGATTACCTCATGTTTTCTCTAACAGATAATGCAAGCAGTAGGAAAGAAGTAGGATTTACGCATTGACAAATAAACAATAGTGTGGATAAAGGATGAAAAGAATTATTAAGGATATGCAGACACACCATTGCCTTAAACAACTCTTTTATGCTGATCGCACACTCTGCGAAGACAAGAGCCCTCTTGGCTCAGGATCGGTTCGATAAATAAGCTTGGGAGAAATTTTTGCGCTCATCCTGTCTTTGATAAGACTGATCTATGGCAGTCCTAATTAGAGATGCGAAAAACTTCATCAAGTAGTCGTAAACGATTAACAGTTGACGGTTGAATGTCAACTGTTAAAACGTTGCAATTTACGAATCATTTAGAATTCCTTTAGATTAAGAAGGATCATCTTAGACAAGGTACCACTCTTTGGAAACTGTAGGTAAATAAGTCCCATTAGCTGTGGTGTTATTCATTTGCCAAATTGCATCCTCACCTGTTTGAGAATTGCGCCAGAAGATGTCAGTCTTGCCATCGCCATCGAAATCGCCAATACTAGGTTTCCAAGGTGCGTCAGTTTTTGGTAGAAAAGCTGCAGTGGAAACCTTTGTGCCATCCATCAGCCAAGCAGTATTTTCACCCGATGTATCATTGTGCCAAAAGATATCGGTTCTACCATCGCCATTAAAATCGCCAATACTGGGCTTCCAGGATGGATCAAGTTTTACCACCGAATCGCTTGTGACGAAGACACCATTCATTAGCCAAACAGCATTCTCTCCCGTTTGGCCATTCCGCCACAAAATATCGCTCTTACCATCGCCATTAAAATCGCCAATATTAGGTTGCCATGTAGGATCTAATTTTGACAGAGAATATGCTTTTGAGTTCGTACCATCCATAAACCAAACGGTGTTCTCTCCCGTCTTCGTATTGCGCCACAGAAGATCGCTCTTGCTGTCGCCGTTGAAATCGCCAAGACTATAAGTCCAAGATGAGTTAGTTGTAGGCAGAAAAGCTGCAGTATTAATTTTTGTACCATCTACCAGCCAGACGGCGTTTTGTCCTGTTTGAGCATTACGCCACAAAATGTCGCTTTTGCCATCGCCGTTGAAATCACTAATGCTAGAAGTCCAAGAAGGATCAATTGTCTGTACAGAAGCCTGAGAGGCAATTCTTGAGCCATCCATCAGCCAAATGACATTATCTCCCGTTTTCGTATTGCGCCAGAAGATGTCAGTCTTATTATCGCCGTTGAAATCGGCAAAAGCAGATTGCCAAGATGAATCCAGCTGAGGAAGAGCTGCCACTGTCTGTTTATCACCATCCATCAGCCACATGGTCATTTGACCTGTTTGTGGGTTACGCCATAATTTATCAGTCTTGCCATCACCGTTGAAATCAGGATAAACCGCAGCATTACTGAATATTGCATTGGGATTCGGATTTTTTGCGGCATTAACTGTCCCTACTGACTGTTGGTTTAGTAATGATTGAGACGAGTTTCCAAAGTTCAAAAAAGAATTTAAACCAAAGTTGTCTAGAAAACTATTGGAAATCTTGGAAAATAGCACTGAACTAGGACCTGTAGAAAAGCTTAATTGGTTTTCGGAGGGAAACATAATGTTAGTCGTTCAAAGAGCATTCCTCAATTTTTTAACTGTTTTTTTTCAATCTTTCTGTTAAAGATTAACATCTACTTTTTTATCAAAGTTTCATTTAATATCTAAAGACGATTGATGAGAATGGATAAACCCGATTTCTTTAAGAAACCGGGTTTTTAAGAATGATCCATCAAAATAAATAGCACTACG
The DNA here is from genome assembly GCA_937873135.1 of uncultured Scytonema sp. Classification (GTDB taxonomy): domain Bacteria; phylum Cyanobacteriota; class Cyanobacteriia; order Cyanobacteriales; family Nostocaceae; genus Rhizonema. The sequence goes on from CALMVQ010000232.1 coordinate 155,165, forward strand.
GATTGGAAAACTTGAAGCGTTCTCCTGCCGTATGCTTCACCTGTCCTTTGATCATTGTTAGCGCAGCGATCTCCCTTGTATTCTCCCAAGGGGAGACGAGTAGTGCTACGAGCGCTACTCGTCTCCGGTGAGAAGATGTCTCCCCCAACTTTCTACACTTATAGGACTTACGCACTGTACAAATACGACATCATGTGTATGAACGGTATTTGGTCGTTCCAGAATGAGTGAAAATTACCGCCATATGGGTGGCGTAGGCGTAGCCCGCCGCAGGCCGAAGCGCTCAAGATGATCGAAAAATCAGGTTTTCATGCTTGAAACCAATACCCCATATTTGGTATTTCCTGCTCAAAAGTAAGTCCTAACTTAGTCTAGAAAGTGACCCAATCCTTGCTAAGTGTTGGGAGACTAGAACCAGAGGGGGTAGCGCCATTCATGAGCCACAAAGAGTTCTCACCTGTGTCGTTATTGCGCCAGGTGATGTCAGTCTTACCATCGCCGTTGGTATCGCCTAGACTTGGCTGCCAGCTTGAAGCAAGTGTTGGTAGAGCAGTAGCACTGGTAACGTTCTTACCATTCATTAGCCAAACAGAGTTCTCACCCGTTGAACCATTACGCCAGAGGACATCGGTTTTGCCATCACCGTTGAAATCGCCAATTAGAGGTTTCCAAGCTGTGCTAAGTGTCGGTAGGGCAGACTCACTGGGAGTCGTGCCATTAAATGTCCAAAGTTTGTTCTCACCTGTGTCTTTGTTGCGCCAGAGGATATCGCTAGTCAAACCACCATTGACATCGGTGATCGTCGGTTCCCAAGATGGGCTAAGTGTTGGCAGTGCCGCTCCAGTTGCGTTTGCTCCATTCATCAACCAAATGGAGTTCTCACCCGTTTTTCCATTGCGCCAAAGGATATCGGTGGTGCCATTACCTTTAAAACTGGCAACAGTTGGTGTCCAAGAAGGGTCAAGTGTTGGTAACGCAGACGCTGTTGCTTTCGTACCATTCATCAACCAAACGGCGTTCTCACCCGTTTTGCCATTGTGCCAAAGGATGTCAGTGTTGCGATCGCCGTTAAAATCGCCAATGCTAGATGTCCAGTTCGGATCAAGTGTTGGCAGCGCAGCCTGAGAAGCAATTGTTGTGCCATTCATTAGTAAGACTTGGTTCTCACCCGTCGATTTATTGTGTAAGAGGAAGTCAGTCTTACCATCGGCGTTGAAATCAGCAATGTTATAAGCCCAATCCGAACTAAGTTTCGGTAAAGAAGCTGAACTGGCAACTTTTGTGCCATCCATCAGCCAAATAGTGTTGTCACCCGTTTGAATGTTGTGCCAGACTCTGTCGGTTTTGCCGTCACCGTTGAAATCGGGAAAAACTGCGGCATTGGTAAGAAAGGGATTGGGATTAGGGTTGACGGCAGCCTGATATGGCGAAGTCAAAGATTTAGTTTGTAGTGAGTTTGACGAACTTCCAAAACTCAAAGAGTTATTTAAATCATCCGGCAATAAGGAGCTTCCATAGCCCAACGAACTATTTAAATCATCCTCTATTTGGGAGCTTCCATAGCTCAAAAAAGTATTTAAATTAACTGGGTCTGTAAAAAGATTTGAGGTTTGAATGGATTGTAATGCGCTCTGACTGGTAGAGAAGCTCAATGGATTTGTAGATTCCAACATAGTTTTTGTTTGGAGTTCATCGTTATAAATCTTGTAACTGGTTATTGAATAAAAATTCAAGTGTTGAATAAGAACATCTTCACTTGTTTAATATTTTTTTTATAATTTAAATGTTAAGCAATAACATCTTGATAATTTGAGAGATTTAAATATTAAAAAAAGCAACTCATGGACTTTAATTTATATTAGTAAGTGTTATGAGCAAACATCTAACCGATAGAACAAGAACGTAGGGCTTAAATTGGAGCGTTCAGCAATTAAACTTCTACGTTATTTTTCAAATCAACTTTCTTCTCCGAAGACGAATTTAACTTCTTAATATCTCTAAGTTTTCCTAACTTTTTCTGCTCGACACGGCTTCGCTTAACCTCTAAAGTAAAAGTTTTCTAAAAAACGGATGGGTTCACCATACTAGACAGGTCTATACTTAAGAAGCATGAGGAGCATTCCATTAATAGCGGATAAGCTAATGCGCCATTAAGTAAGTCAACAGTTACTCCCGAACCTCCAGAAGAATACGGATATAAAAAACTGCCCGTACCAAGAAAGTCAAGAAGAAAATAGATAATCTTACACAAGCGCAAGGGGAGTCAGCACGTTCCTCACGACTTCTACGGTGGTTTCAACTCTACTACCATTACACCCGAAAGCTGAGGCGGCGATTTATCACCCACAAGTGCAGGCGTCTAAGAGAAGCGAAAATCTTCAGAGTCAAAAGATGCAAAATTTTCGGACATACTTGCTCAAAGAGTCCCTTTGCGCTCGTAGAATTAGGGATTCCTCAACAACGAGTCAGCTTGGGCAACCGTTAAAGTTCATCCAATATTTGGCGTTGCATATTTGCGCTTTGGATATTGATATTTTTGACCAAGGATCAAGGTCAATTCTTCGCGACGACAGTCGCCTGGGCGTGGGAAAACGCCTCTAGCGCGCTGCCTCGCCTTTGCGCGGCAGTTGCTTCAAGCCGGGGAACCAAGAGCGCCAGTCGCAAGAGCGAGGGCGTGAGCCCCCTGCAGCGCACAGCGAGCCAACGCACTGCCTTGCCTTTACGTGAGGCAAAATGCATCCCCTTAATCAGGAACGCTCGATATTTTTTCTTGTACAAGCACATAGGGTTGCACAATTAGAGTAATAAATCGCCTTTTGGCGTCGCTATTCCACTTTCCCATTTGAGTTGATGACGGTTTGGCAATCAATGCTTCATCAATCCAGGTTTGTACAAACGATAAGTTATCGCCAGCGATCGCCACTCCTACATCCAACAAGTTCAATTCTGCTGCCACTACAATCACCGCATCCCGTTTCACATGGGGAATAAGCCACTCCCACTCAGCCTCATCCAAATTTTCTGTTAGTTCCGCCCTTAAATCTGACATAATGTCCGAATCTTCTGTGCCTAAAGTCATTTTACGCTCATAGGGGAGTAGGAAGGAATTACAAACTTCACCTGAAGCGTCAAGAAGCTGGTGGAGGATTCCTTGCTACTGTGGATGGAGAGATTGTAATACCAACACCTCTTGCGGGTATAAGAAAACACCTAACCAAGTTGGTATGGTCTACTGTATTCGTTACTCCAGACTAGTGACGGCTAGTTCGCTTTCTAATTAACAGCAAGCTCATCGCCCCAGATCGTGAAGCGCATTAATTGCTGTCATACACTGTTGCGTCACTGCTTCCAATTGTTCTTTATCAGTAGATAATGGAGTTTCAATGACTTCGCCAATCCGCACTGTGACAGGAACTGGACGTGGAACGATCACCCCTTTTTGCTCAATTGCCTGAGTCCCCCACAAACACACTGGCAAGATTGGTGCTTTTGCCTTGGCAGCAATCAATGCTGCACCGCGTTTTGGATCTGTGATCCGTCCGTCTGGGGTACGAGTTCCTTGTAAAAACACACCTATAGCCCAGCCCTTATCAAGATACTTTAAAGCTTCCCGAATAGCAGTGCGATCGGCAGATCCCCGACTCACTGGATAAGCACCGTATAACTCAATAGCTTGTTTCAAAATTGGGATTTTGAATAATTCTTCCTTTGCCATATACGCTACTGGACGGCGTACACAATTAGAAACAAGCGGTGGGTCAAAGTTACTGGCGTGATTGCTCACTACCACCAGTGGTCCAGTTTTAGGAACGTTTTCCGCACCATAAATTTGCCCCCGAAGATAGGTGTGGAGTACAGGACTCACCACTGACCACTTAAAAGCGTGGTACAGCAATAAACTAATTAATGGTTCGCGGCTTGTGCCCACAAAAGATAATTTAAAATAGACAAATATAAATTAGCATAACAAAAAGGTTTTTTGTTAGCCGATCCGCTCTTAATTCAAGCGATGTCTAATCAGTAGAGCTTACTGTCGTTGAGGAAGACTTATTGACTGGTAAGTGCCTGAGCAGAAACCACGTAACCCAAAAATGATTGAACAGACGGACTAGCAGGGTTTTTATAGACGTAATACAACTGGCGTTGGTAAGGATAAGTACTTGTATCTGGCATTACACCATCAATTGCCACAACTTGTACTGTTTGCTGTTGAGCCGCCTGAGCGTAAGTCGCATAACCTACGCAATCAGTTGCCAAAGTTTGGAAGAGGATGGTTGTGCCATCTGTTTGCATTGTTGTGAAGTTTGGCGTCGTACCAAAATTACCCCCCTTTAACACCAGTTCCTGGAAAACCTGATAAGTACCACTGATTCCAGGGCGATTAATCACTCGGATATTTCCACTACCACCTACGGCTGACCAGTTATTAATTTTTCCTTGAAAAATATCCATAACTTGAGTACTGGTTAATCCTTGCTGGAAATGACTCGCTTTTCCAACTGCTTCAGTAAAAATACAGTCTTTTTCCTCAAGCCAATATTCACAAAGGGAGATCCTTCGGCTATGCTGGTACGACTGGTGAGCCCTAGAAGGACTGTAATTACAAAGGTGGTTTGCCTAAAAATCCGTGTCCTATTGCCAATGATATTCAAATAACAACGCTACCCGATTTAAAGAAAGCTAGAACTTGATCAAGCAGGCAAATCAGCAGCACTGCGGACATTTTCTAAAATAAAATCCGGACAAGTGCGTTTTGCCAAACCAGTTAATACGTTACGAGGACCTATTTCCACAACTCGCTTTACGGCGTTTTCTAATAATGCTAGTGAAGTTTCTCGCCACCGTACAGGACTGCTAATCTGTTGTATCAATCGCTGCTTTAAAAGATTAGCATCAACAGTTGGAACAGGTTCGACATTGGATAATACTGGCACAAAAGCCTGCTGAAACTCGACAAGTTTTAGAACCTCTTGAAACTCAGCTGCTGCATCTGCCATTAAAGGAGAGTGGAAAGCCCCTGAAACCTTTAAAGGAAGAGCACGCTTGGCTTTGACTTTGGACATGACCGTTTGTACCGCCTCTGGAGTTCCAGAAATTACAACCTGAGTGGGACTGTTATCATTTGCTAATACCACGTTTGGGATTTCCGCAATGACTTTCTCCAATTGTTCGCGATCGCAATCAATGAGAGCAGCCATCATCCCACCTGCAGCATTTTCCATCAAGGAAGCACGATACTTCACTAGCTGCAAACCAGTAGACCAATCAAAGACCTTAGCAACGTAAAGAGCAGTGTATTCTCCTAGACTGTGACCTGCGACTAAATCTGGCTGTTCATGAACTCGCATCATATCAGCAAGAATGCTTTCTACTACATATAGACAGGGTTGAGTGTAGAGAGTGCGTGCTAATTCTTCATCATTTTGGCAAATGTCGCTGACAGACCAGCCTAAAATTTCCTCAGCTTGAGCCAACTTATCTTTGGCTAATGGTAGGTGTAGTAGATCTGTTCCCATTCCCTGCTGTTGAGAACCTTGTCCTGGAAATACCCATGCAGTTTTAGTCATTTGTTATTTGTTAGTAGCTAGTTGTTAGTCGATATAGGGGTTAGTAGTTAGTCACTCTTCAGTCATCAAATTAACAATTTACAACTAACAATTAACAATTAACAATTAACAATCAACAAATTTCTACCTTCCCCATTGAAAAATTGCCGCTCCCCAAGTCAGCCCTGCTCCAAAACCTGATGCAGCAACAATATCGTTAGGTTTAATTTTTCCCTGGCGAACTGCTTCATCTAAGGCAAGGGGTATGGAAGCCGCAGAAGTATTGCCATATTCAGCTAGATTACTGATAACTTTATGTTCTGGAATATTCAAACGTTGGGCAACCGCATCAAGAATGCGCTGATTTGCTTGATGCAATATCAGCCAATCTATTTGATCGACAGTGAGGTTGGCGTGAAATAAAGCTTTGTCGATCACTTCTGGTACTTTTTGTACAGCAAAGCGATAGACTTCTTTACCGTTCATTGTAATTGGCTGGAAATTTCCTTTCCCAATATGAACTCCAGGGAGAAGTTCTGTGGGTTCTGGAGTGCAAGCAAGGTTGAGGTATTTGTTTTGAGTGCCGTCACTTTTGAGTTCAAATCCCAACAAGCGATCGCTCTCATTTGCCTGCAATACCACTGCCCCAGCGCCATCACCAAACAGTATACAAGTCCCTCTGTCTTGCCAATCTACCCAACGCGAAAGGACATCCGCCCCAATCATTAATACTTTTTTATACACTCCTGTTTTAATATACTGAGCAGCGGTTACTAATCCAAACACAAAGCCAGAACAAGCCGCAGTTAAATCGAAGGCGACAGCTTTGTGTGCTCCCAATTGAGCTTGAATTTGACATGCACTACCAAACATGTCATCAGGGGTAGAAGTTGCCAGTATAATCAGATCTAATTCTTGTGGTGAAATCCCTGAAGAAGCCATCGCCTTCTGACTGGCTAAAGTTGCAAGTCCGCTCAACGATTCGCTCTGATTGACTAACCGCCGTTGACGAATTCCTGTCCTTGTCGTAATCCACTCATCTGATGTATCCACCAGTTTCGTTAGTGCCTGATTATCTAGGAAAGTTGCTGGTAATGCGGAGCCACTTCCTGTAATTGCTATTCCTATATTTTGCACTGCTGCATCTCCCAAGCTATCAGCTATTAGTTAGTTGTTCTTTGTCAAAAGTCCTTTGTCATTGGTTTAAAGTCCTTATAAATGACTAATGACTAATGACCAAGGACTAATAACTGCTAACCGCTTTCACGCTGTAAACTTTGATACTGGTACTGAATTCTCTGTAGCACCTGATGATCGACCGCTTCTTTAGCCAGGCGAATAGCATTAAAAATAGACGGTGCTTGAGAACTGCCGTGACTGATAATGCAAATTCCGGCAACACCTAAAAGTAAAGCACCACCGCGTTCTGCATGGTCAACTCGCTGCTTGAGCCGCCTCAGATTTGGTTTTAAAATCGCCGTGCCTATTTGACCGTGTAATCCTTGGGGTAACTCTTCTCGAATAAATTGCAGCAATACTTCTCCAACTGCTTCGGCAAATTTTAACAATACGTTGCCCACAAAGCCATCACAGACAATAACATCAAAGTGACCGGAAAGGACATCACGCCCTTCGGCATTACCAACAAAAGAAATTTGGGAATTTTCTCGCAGCATTTGGTGGGCTTGGACGGCCACATCGTTTCCTTTACGTTCTTCTTCACCAATATTCAACAAACCGACTTTGGGATCTTCTGTACCCAGTACGTACTGACTGTAAATTGACCCCATAACAGCGAATTGCTCTAAAAACTTAGGACGGCAGTCTACATTTGCGCCAACATCCAATATTAATACTGGCTTATTGGCTATTGTCGGGAAAACCGCACCAATTGCCGGACGGTCAATTCCCGGTATTCGTCCCAAACGCAGTAAAGCTGCTGCCATAGCTGCTCCCGAGTGACCTGCAGAAACAACTGCATCCGCCCGATTTTGCTTAACCAAATCTATTGCCACATTGATCGAAGCCTTAGGCTTGCGCTTAATAGCGCTTAAAGGCTCCTCATCCATTGCGATCGCTTCCTCCGCAGGAACGATCTCCACCTGCTCCAAATTTGTTTTTGGCGGCAGTTGGCTTTCAATTGCTTGGGGATTACCAACTAATAAGACTTGAACACCCAATTCTTCTCGTGCTCGCAGTGCGCCAGCAACGATTTCATCGGGTGCGCGATCCCCTCCCATTGCATCAATTGCGATCCTCACGCAAGTCGATCCCATTGCTTAGAGCTTCTAGAAACCTTACAAATTTTACCAGATGCCTCGGATACCGGAGTAAATTATGAAGTGCCAAAACACGTCTATTACTAAGGCATTAGGTTCTGCCAAGCCCAAGATAGCACGAATTTCCTCTGTAACTTACAATTGGACTTTGCTTATTGTGCTGACTCTAGCGAGAGTATGAGTATTTGCTATTAAGTGTTAAATTGTGAATTTTATGTTCTTATTAACACAATTAAATGATTAATGCCCAGACTATAGGGCGCTCTTAAACTGTCTATGTAGGCACCTAACATCCGTAAATCGCGACTCCGTATGAATTGTTGCGACTCGATACGATCCGTTCTAGTTTGACGGAGTCACAATTTATTTTTATGGATCTCTCTAATCAAGGGGATTTGCTAAAAAACAAAAAATTTGCCTGATTTTACTGCCGATTTTAAGAAGATCTTGAATAGACATAAGTTAAGTCGGTACAAATAAAGCAAAAAGAGTGAGTCCAGCCCTTCAGGCAGGAGCCCGTTTGGGTGAGGGTCGTCCTCTGTCGGTTTCCTGCCTGAAGGAAAGAGCATTTATTGATAATAGTTTCAGCCTTATTTACAAGTCGTAACATAGTTATGTTTATTTCCACTCACTTACTTAGCTCGTGGTTTTCCACAAAAACTTTGAGGGGTTTTACTGATTTTTAGAATTGTCAAAGTCCTTTTCAACTCCTCATTCCCCACCTTTACCAAAAATTGTTGATCTGGCGGACTACTAGTAAGTGGTGGCGGAAATAGATATTTCATTCATGCAAAGCCAGAAAGCCAAGCAATATTGGCTTTCCTCATGAGTGCGAGTGAGCAAATAAGTGCGAAGTAGTATAGGGTGTTAAGTCCTTTCAGTCAACAGGCACAAAAGTCAACTGTTAACCGTCAACTTATACAAGACAATCCTTCGCACTCTACTGTTTAGTCGAGGGATAATTTGATAGACAGTCTGTGGGTGTATGCAGCAAGCAAATTTTACCCACCGTCATCAATCAGTCAGCAGTATATTTGAATGCGCCACGGCTCCTCTTTAAGGACAGAATTTGGAGCATTTAGCAGTAACTTTTTAGTGGGTGTAATCAAAATATCATTGTCTAATCTTTTGAAGGACTATGACCTAATTGAAAACTAATGATTCTCTGCTTTTCGTGTTAAAACGATTAGACAGCCATCTTGATGTTTCTTGAAACCAATAAAGAACTTAGAATCGAGTGATAAGAACTCAGTCTAAGATTTGTAGAGCCTGGTTACGAGTACTTATGTAACAAGCTTCACCAATTCTTTTCCAACGAAGAGCGTTGGGCGAAGGATTTGCTGCTGTTCACTTTAGAGGTATCGAATCGCCTCCTAATTACATTGTATGTTCTTCTTCAAAGGATTTTTATACAAGAAGCGCAGCTAGTACGTTCGTTGAAGGATAAGCAATCTATTGAAATGGTGATGTGCCTTGTATTAAAGTAATTTTCAAGACTTGGATGAAAACAGTATTTGATCTTATGTTAGCAGAAAGGTAAGCAGGAAGCCTTGTCATGTCGAAGTTTGATTCAACAAACAAGTGGTCGAATACTAAGTGCAATCAACACCAAAAGGGTGCTATTAGCCTCATTTTACACACTGATTGCAGAGTGAGGGGTATGACCCATACTATAACTCTATTATCCATCCCATTTGTACAAGAAAAAATCAATCGATATCATAACTCGATACTTTGTGGTCGAGAGTATTTGCGCAATTTTACAGAAAACAAAGTAGCACATTCTACAGAGGAATGAAGCATGCTGGAATTATTGGGTTCAGGTTTGGTTTCGGTTTGGCTCCAAATGGTTGGGGTGCCAGTCAAGCCCTTAGATGCTTTAGATGTATTGGCATGGCAAAGTAGCCCTGGTTTGGTTCTTGCTGCCGATCCAAATCCAGCTGCGGCTACCACAGTTCAACAATATCTACAGGAACTGCAAAAATTGAAATTGGTGAGTCGCGAGCAAACGGAGAGTCAAGGGGTGTGGATACAGTCCGGACCTATGCTAATGGCCAATCACGAAGGTACGACTCCTTTGCCTGCCGCCTCTTTAACTAAAATTGCCACCACGCTCGTGGCATTGAAAAATTTGGGACCAGATCACCAATTTCAAACTTTGGTAAGTGGCACAGGACCATTACAAAATGGTGTTTTGCAGGGAGATTTGGTGATTACAAGCGGTGGCGATCCTTTGTTTGTTTGGGAGGAAGCGATCGCCCTTGGAAATAGTCTCAACCAAATGGGTATCAAGCAGGTTAAAGGAAATTTGATAATTACTGGCAATTTTGCCATGAATTTTCAACGCAATCCGATGCTAGCAGGTCAGATTCTAAAGCTTGCTTTGAACTCTGCTACTTGGAATCGTGCTGCTACTTTTGAGTACTCACTCATGCCCAAGGGAACTCCTAAGCCTCAAGTTATCATTGCAGGGAAAGTGAAAACCTCTGACGATTCTGTCGCTCAAAAAACCTTGCTATTACGTCACTACTCCTTACCCTTGAAGCAAATTATCAAGGAGATGAACGTTTTCAGCAATAATGACATAGCAGAAATGCTGGCTCAGGCTGTAGGAGGAGCAAGTGTCGTACAATCAACAGCCGCTCAGCTGGCTCAGGTACCAGGGTCAGAAATTCAGTTAATTAATGGTTCAGGACTTGGACCTGAAAATCGCATTTCTCCCAGAGCCATCTGTGCTTTATTAATGGCTGTTCAAAGAGAAGCCGTTGCCCATCAACTAGATCTGACTGACTTATTTCTTATGTCTGGGTTAGATCATCGTGGGACGATACATGGCAGGCACATCCCTCTTGCTACTGTGATCAAAACAGGGACACTCAGAGATGTCAGTTCATTAGCTGGAGTGATGCCTACACGCGATCGCGGCTTGGTTTGGTTTGCTATTCTTAACCGTGGTACAAATGTATCAGCTTTTCGCTCAGGGCAAGACCAATTGTTGCAACGTCTTTTGCAACAACTCCAGGTAGCCTCAGAGGTTCCCGCTGCCCTGATACCTCACTCAGACATCAACACTGTACCGCAATTAGGTGCAGTCAATCGTAATGAAATGGTTTATGGGGGATAGTTGATAGTTGGGAGTTGATGGGTGTTATATGATGTCCGTCAAATCACTCATGCGGAAAGAAACCTCGTCCCCCAACCCCACCCCGCGTTTTTGGGGAGGGGTTCAGACAGAATTAAAGTTAATTTACCGGACATGATATTAATTGTTTATTGAATAAATAATACTAATATCATGTTCGGTAAATGAGTTATAAATAAAAGATTGGTTCGTAGTTGCGCTGTCTTAGCTCTTAACAGTTTGAGAGCGAAGACAGCGCAACTACAAACATTATTATAAGTGTTTAACTGAACATGATATAACACCCAATACTTACTCCCAACAATTATTGACTTTTCAGATCTTGCGGAATAATCTTTGTATATACTTTGTCACTAGAATTATTGCCTTTGACAACAATATTTTCGTCTTGTAAATTACCCGAAGCTTGTTGACCTGTAAAACTTAATGGTGGGTCCATCTGCTGATAAAAAACGTTTCCTTGGGCTTCAACGAACTGATTGTTAAGATACCATGTTAGCGTTTTAGATTTGAGTAATTGACCGCGTTGTCCAATGGCGTTAACGTTACCCGTGATGTAAACAATTTTTTGCTGTGTATTCATTTCACCTCGATCGCCATTCACAGTGACGTTGTCAGTGCGATGGAACACCCGCACGGGAGCAGATGTCTTGACAGTTTCTGCGTTTAAGTCCCAAGTCATGAAGTTACTAGTTATTTGCATTGCTGGATCGAGTATTTCAATCTGAGCATTGTTTTTCACAGTAATAATCTTGGTTTTTAGATTGGCTTCGGCTGTATCTCCTTTGCCACGGTCAGTAATTTGATTATTTTGATAACGGTCTATTTGGACGGGACGATCGCCAATTAATTTTTGCTGTTTGATTTGCCAAATCAAATGCTGTGTTCGCATTTGCAACTGCGGTTCATTGGAATTTGCTACCACATCACCAAAAAGGTCCATACGCTGTTCGCGAGTTTTTACCCGTCCTTCTTGCGCCACGACTTGCAGTTGTTTATTGGTTCCCGTGACTTGGTTGCGGACAATCATCAAATCTTCTTTAGGCCTCCATTCCAATTCATTACCCCGCACAACAATTCCATTGTGAGGGTCTACGGCGACAATCTTTCCTTTGAGAAACAGTTGTTTCCCATCTTGCTTGATATCTGCCTGTTGGGCAGTGAATTCATACACAACTTTACCATCTTGATACAATTCACCAGATGGACTTTCAGCTTGACCAATTTGTTTTTCTTTAAAGTATTTTGCCTTTTTCGCTTTGACTCGCCAAACAGGTCGTCCGGCTTCATCTGCTTGTTCAAAGTTAACACCGAAGAAAGTCAAATTGCTTTCTGAGTCTTGAGTTGGGGAACTAGAGGCACTCGGTTGGGTTGCTGTATGAGTTTGACTGCTACAACCAAATAACCCAAGTATCAGGCCAAGAGTTAAAGGCAGCAAAATGAGTGGGGGAGAGTGAGAGTGGGGGAGTGAAGGAGTGAGAAAAAACTCTTCCTTGTCTCCTTGTCCCCTTGTCCCCTTGTCACCCTGCTTCCCTGTTTCTTCGCTCCCCCTCTTATCACCTTGATACGTCATCAATCTTGGATTTCCAGGTGAGTGTCAGCCTCTCTTGGTTGTTCTAAAAAACCCATACTAGCTAATGGTCGATATGGGTAGCTTTGGCGAGGAGTTTTTTGGATATCTTCTTTGATGGCTTCTAAGTCAATATAGCGATCGCTCACATTGATTAAACTGTCACTTGTCATCGAACGCAAACTCACCACCTCAACTCGCACACCACGATAGCTTACAGAATTCACTGCATATGCCAGATCGCCATCGCCACTGACTAATACTGCTGTGTCGTAGGAATCAACCAAAGCCATCATATCCACTGCAATTTCTACATCTAAGTTAGCTTTTTTCGAGCCATCTGGTAGTTGTACTAAATCTTTTGCAATGACTCGATAACCATTTCGACGCATCCACAGTAGAAAACCTTGTTGCTTCTCGTTTGTTCTATCTACTCCGGTGTAAAAGAAAGCACGCAATAGTCTTGACCCACCTGTTAATCTACACAGCAGCTTTGTATAATCAATTTCGATTCCTAATTGCAGTGCTGCATAGAATAGATTTGAGCCATCAATAAATATAGCTACACGACCCCGATTTTCTAAAACCTGTTCTGGCGTGAATATTGAGTCGTTTTCCAGATTATTCAACATTATTTTCATACCTCATTTTTATTATCAATGTAATAGTTGATACTGATTTTTCAATGAACTAGTAACTTAGAGCGGTTTTATGATAATTATTTAGGACTAATAAATTCAGTCCCAATAAATTGATAAGAGCGAAAAATACATCTGTCTGGAGGAACACTCTTGCCATGCAGGCACAATTGTCCTGCTGGAAGTACCTGCTGCCATAGGAAACTTCGCTTCTATCAAAGCATCCTGATGAGGAACGTCCAGAATTGCTCTTTGAATTCTGAGCGATTGACGGATGAATCTTAATAAGAAAACAGACAGTTTTTAACACGAGTGAGATGCCATTAAATTTTTCCTTTTTGGAAACTTAAACCGGAGAGTGTGAGGTGATTGGCAAATACTGACTCCTTATTAATCCAACCATTGGAAAGAGCTAACTGTTTTCAGGTAGTTCCAAACGCTTAAAGATGGGACGAGCTTCACCTAACTTTTGTGTGTTATTGAGTACTCCCCAAGTGCCATGAATCGAAAAAGGGGCGGCAATAGAAGTTTGTATTTGTTCGTTAAAGTTGATTCCGAAACCGAGTTGTTGGTAAACGTCGTTACTGATATTTGGAATAAGTGGAGATAGAAGGTAAGCTGCTAGTCTCACTGATTCTAGAACCGCATACAATACTTGTTCTACTGTCTGCTGCTTTCCTTGTTTATATAATGACCAAGGAGCTTGCTCATCAATAAACTTGTTGCCCGCATGTACTAGCAAAAGGATAGCTTCACAAGCTTGGTTAAAAGCTAGCGCTTCATATGCGAGTTTTACTTGCTCCCCCAGATGTAAACCAATGGCTTTCAACGGATGGTTAGAAGGAATATTTTCATTTGTAATCAGGGGTACATTTCCGGCGCAAAACTTGTTCACCATCTTCAACGTTCGATTTAGCAAATTACCCAAGTTATCTGCTAAATCTGCATTTAGAACATCGATGAACCTACTTTCATTAAAATCGCCATCTTTGCCAAATCCGATTTCCTTAAGGAAGTAATAACGAACGGCATCTGCACCATAACACTCAGCTAATGCTACAGGGTTAAGGGTGTTACCAAGAGTTTTACCCATTTTCTGACCATCTTTGGTCAAAAAGCCATGCCCAAAGACTTTTCCTGGTAAAGGTAAGTCAGCTGATAAGAGCATTGCTGGCCAGTAAACTGCATGGAAGCGCAGGATATCCTTACCAATCATGTGCAAGTTAACTGGCCACCATTTTGCCAAAGCTTTTTCTAAAGTCGGTTTTTCATCATCAGTTTCTAATAATGCCGTTACATAACCAAGCAGTGCATCAAACCACACATATATAGTATGCTTGCGATCACCTGGAATCGGAAAGCCCCACTCTAAATTCACCCTTGATATAGAAAAGTCCTGCAAGCCTTGATTTACAAAGTTGAGGACTTCATTCCGACGACTTTCGGGCTGAATAAAATCCGGTTTGGACTTGTACAGTTCTTCTAGTTGTGTTTGATATTTCGATAAGCGGAAGAAGTAGTTTTCTTCATCGCGCCACTCAACTTCTTTATTCGGGTGGAGGGGACAAAGCTTTCCCTCTAAAAGTTCCCGTTCTTCTTTAAATTCTTCACAGGAAACACAGTACCAGCCTTTTTGTTGTCCGAGGTAAATATCACCTTTGTCCCGCACACGCTCAAAGAATTCGTTGACGATAAATTCATGGCGAGGATTAGTTGTGCGAATAAAGCGATCATATTGAATATTGAGCAACTTCCACAAAGAGACGAAACTCGGCACAATTTCATCACAGTATTCTTGTGGCGAGCGCCCTTTACTCTCTGCTGTCCGCTCAATTTTTTGTCCGTGTTCATCTGTTCCGGTGATGAGCAGTACCTCTAGTCCCAACAATCTTTGAAACCGAGCGATCGCATCTGCTGCCATCGTCGGGTACGCACTGCCCATATGGGGTAAATCGTTTACATAATATAACGGTGTCGTAAGTGCAAAAGTCTTTTCTTTTTTATTCACTATATTCATGCAAAATCAGAAACAACTTGTTAAAACGTTTTCTCTGTTAAATTATCTCGGCAAAACCACGTAATTATATTATATAACTACCATATTTTCAATCAACACTTTATTAATACTAGCAAAATTATCCAGTTCAGGATTGTTGGATGCTTAAGTGTAAATAATAAGTGCAGTAAATTTTACTAATGCTTCGATTGAACGCTTTATGGTGGATATATGGTAAGTGAAAATGCGTCCCTCCGCTCTCTTTAAGGATTTCAATAACTTTTCAAGCAGATTTTTCTTCCTTCAGGAAGTCATTGTTTTAGTAAAGAAATGTAAAAATTAGATTAAGATCAACTACGATCTTGTCGGCAAAATCAGATTGAAAAGGTATGAGTGTAAATAGCCCCTTGGTAGTTTCACGCTGGTTACTAGCAGCGCTATCAATGAAAATGTTTCGTTACTATGAGGATCGCATTCCCCAAGATGCGAGTGTGTTAGTAGTGAGCAATCACCGCAGCTTTATGGATGCAGCAATTCTGATGACTGCTTTATCGCGTCCGATTCGTTTCGCTTGCCATCACTACATGGGACAAGTGCCAATCATGCGAGAAATTGTCACGGGGCAACTTGGATGCTTTCCTTTAGCGGCGACACAACATCGCCAACAAAGCTTTTTTCAGCAATCACAGAGACTCCTACAATCTAGGCAAGTGGTAGGAGTCTTCCCTGAAGGCACTGAACCAATGGTAAAATTTACCAAGCATTGGGAAATCGGCGAATTTCACCGGGGATTTGCGCACCTGGCATTACGAGCTTCTGTTGCCGATTTAGCAGTTTTGCCGATTGCCATCGCCTCCCTTGAAGAAACTAACACATCCGCCATACCTCTCAAACTATTCAGTTTATTTGACCCAACAGAACCTTTATTCGATCAAGCTGGCTGGCATCCTCTAGTAACATATCATCGTGTTGCCGTGTTAGTAGGCCGCCCTTACTGGATTAAACCCCAACATCAGGAGAAATATCAGGGAAAACAAGCAAAAACGGTGGTGGCGGAACTGACAAATTACTGTCAAGAGGAAATTGCTAATTTGCTAAAGTCCGGTTGTTATTAAAGTCATTTGACCTTGATTATTCGTCTTTTTTCAACGGCAAATGACTAATGACTAAGCGCCAATGAATATTGACTAATGACGGTTAACTAATGAATAATTCACTTGTAGAGCTTAAACCTTGTTTCTTAACGCCTAAAAGATTACAGCCAGAGTTTCCGCTGTTTATATTTTTGCCAGGAATGGATGGAACCGGTCAACTATTGCGATCGCAAACGGCTGGATTAGAAGTTGGCTTTGATGTTCGCTGTTTGGCAATCCCAAGAGAGGATCTCACAAATTGGGATGTGCTAACGAATAATGTCTTAGACTTAATCAATGCTGAACTAGAAAAAAACTCTCAGCGGCAGGTTTACCTTTGTGGAGAGTCTTTTGGCGGTTGTTTGGCTCAGGAAATCGCCTTAGCTGCACCGCAGATGTTCAAAAGAATTATTTTGATCAACCCGGCTTCTAGCTTTCACCTTCGTCCTTGGTATAATTGGACTTCACAATTCACTTTCTTGACACCCTCATGGCTTTATGATATCGGCGCACTTGGATTATTGCCATTTTTAGCAGCTTTGGGAAGAATGAAGAATGGTGATCGTCAAGAACTTCTCAAAACTATGCGTTCCGTCCCGCCAGCAACAGTTCTTTGGCGATTATCTTTAATTAGAGGATTTGATATTAATGAAAAGCAGTTACATAGCCTGACTCAACCTGTTTTAGTCATTGCCAGCAATGAAGATCGACTTTTGCCCTCTCTCGCTGAAGC
This sequence comes from uncultured Scytonema sp., assembly GCA_937873135.1. Lineage (GTDB taxonomy): Bacteria > Cyanobacteriota > Cyanobacteriia > Cyanobacteriales > Nostocaceae > Rhizonema. The sequence goes on from CALMVQ010000232.1 coordinate 172,202, forward strand.
TAAACGTTTAGTTAATCTCTTACCAAACTCCAAAATGGTTGTGCTGCCCAAAAGCGGACACGCCTGCTTATTAGAAGCAGATATTAATCTGTATGAAATTATGAAATCTCACAATTTTTTAGATCCGAGCGTTGAAGTCCTAAAGGTTTAGAGAATAAGATATGTAAGTCGGCGGGAATAAACACAATTTTACATTGATACTTCAATGATTAATGACCTTTGTGCCGTCAGACAAAGGTCATTAAGTGGAAGAAATATTCAATGTGCTTTTTAAATATCCATTAGTAGAAAATAGAGTTTAACAGAAGTCTAATGTTAATCAATTTCTTTTATTTATTTGTAACTCACATTGTTTAAAAATATAATTAACCGCTGCAAATAACTTATCTAAGTCCTGAATTACATATAAATTCTTATTTCTCGTAAAAAGAGATGCGGTCAACTTTCCAAATTGCCATATTTTTCCATTAGAAACAATCCCATAAACATCGCTGACAAAATCATCATTAATTCGCTGCACTGCTATCATTTCCGCTAAACATTGACCCCAACCTTCCTCAAATTTATCCTGTTTAGCTTCAACTGTTAAAAAATAAGGTTTATCAAAAACAATTGTCCCCAAAGGATTTCGCTGTGTTACCGTATAATCTGGTACTCCTGATAAGTCTTCATCGTAAGCTAATGTTTCATGGCTCCAAAGCGTTAGTTCGCTTCGGTAGAGTTTCCAGACTTCTTTTAACACTGGATAAATAAGATTCTCGCAAATAGCATCTTCCGAATTATCAATGACTCCATCTGTAAATAACAAATCTAATTCCTCTTGAAAAAACTCTTTTAGTGGAAATTTTAATTCCAACATAAAATTCGATTGTATATACTTAATTTGAAACTTTTTAACAACTGTACTAATACTTTTGTAATTACTAAAAGCCATTTTACTCTGCCTGACGTTAAAAAATATTTAAAAAATTAAAAGAGCATCCCTATAATTAAAATTAGGATATTTGAAGCAGATGCCTTTTTTTCACACTATGTTTTCCATAAATCAATTTAGGTAGGGGCTTGAAACCGTTTTTTCTTTTTCTTTAAAATACCAGCCTTCTGACAATAAGTATCTGTGTGTACCGACGAACTAACCAACACAGGCGCGTGTATTTTATTTTTAAAGATATCCCTTATAGGCGATGCAATTTCTTCTCACAGGCGCATGAGCTGCTTAAACGATAATCTTCCGGGGGAAAGGAGTCGTTGCCCTCTGCATTCTCAAACTCGCACAAATGGGGTCATCTTTCAAAAGAAGGAATATTTTGAAATATTTGAAAAAGTGTGCTGAGAGAAAGATGAAAAAGCGATCACATCTCCGCTACAAGTCGAATAGAACAATATTAAAAGACCCTCCGAACAATGGTAGACGAATCTCAACAGATTGAACATATCCCTGCTTCAAATGTAGAAATTACTGACAAAAAAGAAGACAAGCTAACAAAAGATACACATACGCAACTTGAGTCATTTTCCGAAACCGTTGGCGGGATTGTCGGCAAAGTAGCGTTCATGGGAGAAGCGGCGGCAAAACAAACACAGAACCTGATAGAGCAAACAACTCAAACAGCAGGGCAAGTTGTGCATCGTTTGGGTGAAAACTGGTTAATCCGAAAGCTATCAGGCGTATTAAACCTCAATTGGCTCTTTGGTGCTGTGGACAGCGTTAACTTAGAACAAGCAGAAGCAGCAGTTAAAAAGTTACAGCAACAACATCCTCAAGAGTCACCCAGTCAAATTGCTCACCGGATTATGCTTGATAAAGCAATAAAAGCAGGGGGAATCGGGTTAGCAACTAGTATTCTACCAGGCGAAGCATTGGCTTTGTTAGCAGTTGATTTGACAGCAACGACGAAATTACAGTCAGAAATGGTTTATCAAATTGCTTATGCTTACGGGCTAGATTTGCAAGACTCGACTCGTAAGGGAGAAGTTTTGGCAATTTTTGGTTTGGCTTTGGGTGGCGGACGTGTCCTTAAAGCTGTAGGTTTGGGTTTGCTGCGAAATATACCTTTTGCTGGTGCGATCATTGGTGCTAGCACAAATTCGACAATGATTTATTCATTGGGTTATGCAGCTTGTCGATTTTATGAGACAAAGCTTGATGCATCCAAGACATTGACGAATGAGGACACACTGGCAACATTAAAGGAACAAAGTGAAAATTATCTTGAAAAAGCGATCACCCAAGAAGCTGTGATGGATCAAATCTTGGTTCACATGATCCTTGCCAGCAATCCCACGAAAACTTGGTCAGAAATTTTACCTGAGTTGAACGCTTTGAATGTCAGTTCTGCTGCTTTGGAAATAATAGCTGAAAACATCAAATCACCCCAGCCTCTCGAGACACTTCTCAATCAACTTAACCGTGATTTTGCATTTCCCTTACTGGCTCAATGTTACAGAATTGCCCAGCTAAATGGCGAAATTTCATTCTCGGAACAAAAAGTTCTAGAAGCGATCGCCACGAAATTTAACATTAACTTAAATTCTATTAAGTTAACAGTAGAACAAGAAAGCAGAGGCTAGAGTGGAGGGATTGAAGAAGGAACAATATACATTAAACACGTTTATACTACCTCTATAGCAATCGAGCTACTTTGTTTGGCGATGCTATTTAACTGTCCAGATTCTATTGTTAATGCAAACAATTACAAGTGAATTGAATGGAGGGTCGATCGCTTGTCGATTGATACCAAGTGTGCTTGTCCTGCCTTTAGTCTTAGGTTGGTTTATCAATCAGGGACTAAGGGCAAATTACTATAGCACTGCCGTTGGAATATCGCTAATGGCTATGTCATCAACTATCATTTATGTTCTGCTACTTTGGCAAAGTGTAAAGTATCTTAACAAAATAAAAGATCATCGCCAAAAATATGAGGAAGCACTAGGCGAGAGCCAAGAATGCTTGATGCAGCAAGGGGCTATATTAGATTTGGCCTATGAGGCAATATTTGTCCGCGATGCTAACAGTAGCATCACCTACTGGAACAAGGCGGCAGAAGAGATGTATGGTTGGACAATGGCAGAAGCGACAGGAATTGTGAGCCATACACTCTTGCAAACTCAAATATTAGAAAGTTGCTCCGAACAAACAGACATTGATGCCACTTTATTAAAAACAGGAAATTGGCAGGGAGAACTCATCCACACCTGCAAAGATGGTAAGAGGATTACAGTCGAAAGCCGTCAACTGTTGATTCGCGATTCTCGAGGTACGCCAACAGGGTTTTTAGAGGTTAACCGCGATATTACTGAACGCAAAAGAGCAGAACAAGAACGCGATCGCTTCTTTACACTATCTCTTGATCTGCTATGTACGGCGGGATTTGATGGTTATTTTAAGCACCTGAATCCCGCCTTTGAGAAGACTTTAGGCTACACTCAGAAAGAACTACTTTCCCTACCGATTCTTGATTTTATACACGAAGAAGATCGAGCAAAAACAAGGGCGGAAATGGAAAACCTGCTAAAAGGAGATTTGACTCTCAATTTTGAGAATCGCTATCGCTGCAAAGATGGTTCTTATAAATGGCTGGTTTGGAATAGCGTTCTTGATGCTGAGTCAGGGTTGCGCTATGCAGTCGCTCATGATATCACACAGCGCAAACAGATAGAGCAAATGCTCCGAGAACAGGCAGAAGAGCTGCGTATTAGTCGCGAACGGCTAGAATTTCTCATTCAGGGAGCCGAACTCGGTGTCTGGTACTGCAATTTCCCGTTAGACAAGATAATTTGGAACGAACAGTGCAAAGCGCATTTCGGTTTACCACCAGATGCTGAAGTCAATTTTAATTTATTTTATCAACTATTACATCCTGATGACCGAGAATTCACACGGCTAGCGATCGAGTACTCTGTAAAAAATGCTGCTGGCTATGATGTTGAGTACCGCACGGTTGCTCCAGATGGGCGCGTGCGCTGGGTACGAGCTATCGGTAAAACTTTTTTTGATGCAACTGGCAAACCGCAACGCTTTGATGGCATTACTATTGACATTAGCGATCGCAAACGTACTCAAGAGGAAATTCGGCAACTTAACGAAACGTTGGAAGAACGGGTTAAACAACGCACAGTTCAACTAGAAGCCGCTAACAAAGAACTGGAATCTTTTTCCTACTCAGTTTCTCATGACTTACGGGCACCTCTACGGCATATTGCGGGATTTGCTGATTTGCTACAAAAACGCCTAGGCTCGACAGAAATAGATGATACAAGTCAGCGATATCTCAGCATAATTACTGAAACAACTAAACAAGCAGGTAAATTAATTGATGACCTTCTGACTTTCTCTCGTATGGGACGTACTGAGATGCGCTCTACCGTTGTAGACATGAATCAACTGGTACAGGAGGTACAACGCAATCTAGAGTCAGAAATCAGAAAAAGTCAGGTTCGCCTTACCATTGAATTATTACCACAAGTACAAGGTGACCCCTCAATGTTGCGGTTGGTTGTGCATAATCTGCTGGAAAACGCGCTGAAATATACCAGAACTCGAACTTTAGCAGAAATTAATGTCGGTAGCAGTACTAATAATGAGCAAGTAGTATTCTTCGTGCGAGATAATGGTATTGGCTTTGATATGCGATATGTTCACAAAATGTTTGGCGTGTTTCAACGCCTTCACAGCGATCCTCAGTTTGAAGGCACAGGCGTTGGACTGGCAAATGTCCAGCGGATTATTCACCGTCATGGAGGACATGTCTGGGCAGAAGGTGAGTTAGATCAAGGAGCGACTTTTTATTTTGCGCTACCAAGGGAGACAGGAGCAAGGAGTGGAGAGTAGAGAAAAATCAATGGAACTTAAGCGCATTCTCCTTGTTGAAGACAGCATTAACGATGTTGAGCTAATCCTGACTTCACTAGTTGAAAACCATTTAGGTAATGAAGTTGTTGTCGTCCGTGATGGCGCAGAAGCATTAGATTACCTTTATGGCCGTGGCGTTTATCGACTCCGCCGAGAGGGTAATCCTGTTGCGGTGCTTCTTGATCTGAAACTCCCGAAAGTTGATGGCATAGAAGTTTTAACACAACTCAAGACTGATCCAAGTTTACGAGTTGTGCCAGTGGTGGTACTGACATCCTCCCGTGAGGATCAGGATCTGACTCGTTGTTATGAACTAGGCACAAATGCTTATGTTGTCAAGCCTATTGATTTTCATGAATTTGTTAATGTGATTAGAGGATTGGGGTTATTTTGGGCAATCATTAATGAACCACACCCTGGTTCCATACCTCCGGCACGCAGTGCTAATCAAGGAATTGCAGGAGTTTAGTCATGTCAGGTTTAAAGTTCCTCTTGCTGGAAGATAGTCTGCTGGATGCAGAACTGATTCACGTTATGTTGACTGAGAGTGGGATTGAGTGTGAACTGGTACATATTAAAACAGCCACTGAATTTCAGAGGGAGATTGAGCAAGGCGGTTTTGACTTGATTCTTTCCGATTACTCTTTACCTGGCTTTGATGGCTTTGCTGCCTTGAAGATGGCGCAGCAAAAGTGTCCAGATATACCTTTCATTTTTGTCACGGCAACAATGGGGGAAGAAGTCGCAATTGAAACGATGAAAAGCGGTGCGACTGATTATGTCCTGAAGCAACGTTTAGAGCGATTAGTGCCTTCGGTGCGGCGAGCGTTGCGAGAGGCAGAGGAACGACGCGCTCGCCAGCAGGCACAGGCAGAACTACACCGTCGTGAACAGGAATTTCGCGCTTTAGTGGAAAATTCGCCGGATATTATTGCTAGAGTTGACCGAGATTTTCGTCACATGTACGTAAATCCCGCGATTGAAAGAGCTATAGGTATACCAGCAGAAAAGATTATTGGCAAAACACACGCCGAGCTAGAGTGTCCGAAAGAATTTTACACTTCTTGGACTGAATCCATGCAACAGGTTCTGGAAACTGGAGTTGGATGTTGTTTTGAATTCAGTTTTCCTGCTCCTGATGGCATCCGATACTACCAGTCGCGGATAGTACCGGAATTTGCTTTGGATGGCTCGCTTCAATCACTACTAAGTATTAGCCGCGATCTGACAGAAAACAAGCAGGCAGAACAGGCACTCAGGGTGAACGAAGCTGAGTTACGGCAACAAAAAGAAGATTTAGAACAAGCAAATCGGGTTAAGGATGAGTTTTTGGCAGTGCTTTCCCATGAATTGCGATCGCCTCTAAATGCCATCTTAGGTTGGTCGAAAATACTACGGACGCGTAAGTTAGACGTGACAACCATTGCGCGGGCGTTGGAAACTATTGAGCGCAACGCCAACCTTCAAACTCAACTTATTGAGGATTTGCTCGATGTCTCTCGCATCATTCGCGGTAAATTGATCCTGCATCCGCAACCAACCTGTCTATTGCCAGCAATTGAAGCCGCAATTGATACGATGCGTCTGGCGGCTGAAGCTAAATCAATCGATTTACAATTCACGCTCTTTGAACACGCAGAAAAGTCGGATCTACAGCTTCCACTATTCCAAAATTCGGAGGACATGAAATCGTCTTTATGTCGAACGATGAGCAATGAATCTGACTCTGAGTCTCCTCTGGAAAAGGAAGCTTTGTGTATCAGTGATGGTGAGAAGTTCGCTCTGGGCAAAGCACCAAATCCCAATCCAAAATTCATTGTCTTAGGTGATCCCAATCGACTACAGCAAATTATCTGGAACTTGCTATCAAATGCGATTAAATTTACCTCAACCAAAGGGCAAGTAGAAGTGTACTTGGAACTGGTGAAGGAAGACGCAAAGACGCGGGGGCATGGGGACACAGGAAATGAAGAAAGTTTGTCCGCCAATCTGAAGGGCGTTTCACACTATGCCCAAATTACTGTGAAAGACACAGGCATAGGAATTAGCCGAGATTTTCTTCCATACGTGTTTGACTCCTTTCGTCAAGGAGATGCTTCTATGAGTCGGAAACATGGGGGCTTAGGTTTAGGTTTGGCAATTGTACGTCATTTGGTCGAACTTCATGGTGGAACCGTCACTGCAAGTAGTTCAGGAGAAGGCAAAGGAGCAATATTTAGGGTGCAACTACCACTTCTGGAAGAAAGTAGGTTAGAAGGTGTAGAGAGTAGGAAAAAATCTCTAGACAGTCTACTCTCAACTCGTGACTCTCGACTTGCAGGAGTGCGAGTCTTGGTGGTAGATGACGACGCTGACTCGCGAGATTTTTTAGTATTTGCCCTTAAGGATAGTGGGGCGATCGCCACTGCTGTGAACTCTGCTTCCTCAGCACTGGATGTTTTAGTATCCTTTAAACCAGACGTGTTAATTAGTGACATTGGCATGCCAGATGAAGACGGCTATACTCTGATCCGCCAAGTTAGGACTTTGCCACCAGCACAAGGCGGACAAATTCCTGCCATTGCCGTCACTGCCTATGTCGGAGACAGAGATCGTCATGAAGCGATTTCCGCTGGTTTTCAAAGACATGTCTCCAAGCCTGTTATGCCAGATGCACTCGTGAATGTGATTGTAGAGTTAGTTGGTGGTTAGTTGGGGCGAATTTAAGTTTAGATCACTTGTGAGCAATAAGGATCTCTTATTTTAACCCGCCCTTATAGTGCTTACTTTCTACTCTCCTACAACCAATTTCCACTGCCCACCAACTCACATGCATAAAATTCCTATTTTAAGCAATACTGGTACAAGAAGTTTTACATAGATTTCAAAAATGGAAATTCGTGCAATTAACACTCCACTTCTTGAATGGACAGGGGATTGTTTAGCTATTGGATTATTTGAAGATGCAGTAGAGTTAACTGGCGATCTGGCGACTTTGGATGAAAAGTTTGCTGGAATCTTAAAAGAACTCATCACCGAAGAGGAATTTAAGGGTAAAGCAGGTAGCAGCATTGTTTCACGCTTAGGTGGTAACAGTCCAGTTCGCAAAGTGATCTTGGTAGGTTTAGGAAAAAAAGAAGCTTGGAAACTCGACACCCTGCGAAGATCTACAGCCGTCGTGGCTCGGGCTGGCAAAAAGCAAAAGAGCAAAACTTTGGGAATTAGTTTGCCCATTTGGAATGACGATCTCGCCAAAACGGCACAAGCGATGACTGAAGGTGTGCAACTAGCATTGTATCAAGATAATCGTTTTAAGTCTGAACCTGAAGACAAAGGACCACAAGTAGAGCAAGTAGATCTACTTGGATTGGATGGACAGGAATTTGCTATTAACCGCGCCAATCAAATCTGTTCTGGTGTGATTTTGGCAAGGCAGTTAGTAGCAGCTCCTCCTAACTCAGTCACACCGATTACTATGGCGGAAACTGCAGAGGCGATCGCAACAGAACACGGTTTACAGTTAGAAATCCTGGAACGGGAAGACTGTGAAAAGTTAGGCATGGGAGCTTTTCTGGGAGTCGCACAAGCCTCGGATTTACCACCCAAGTTTATTCACCTCACTTACAAGCCAGAAGGGACACCAAAACGCAAGCTGGCAATTATAGGTAAAGGTTTAACTTTCGATTCTGGCGGACTTAACATTAAAGGTGCTGGCAGTGGCATCGAAACTATGAAAGTTGACATGGGTGGTGCTGCAGCTACATTGGGAGCGGCTAAAGCCATCGGTCAACTTCAGCCAGACGTCGAAGTTCACTTTATCTCCGCAGTCACTGAAAACATGATCAGTGGTCATGCTATGCGACCAGGCGATATCCTGACAGCTTCTAATGGTAAAACTATTGAAGTTAATAATACCGATGCTGAAGGACGTTTAACTTTGGCCGATGCCCTCGTCTATACCGAAAAGTTAGGAGTTGATGCGATCGTTGATTTAGCCACCCTGACTGGTGCTTGCGTTGTTGCTTTGGGTGATGATATTGCTGGTTTGTTTTCTCCCGATGATGCTTTATCCGCACAACTAGAAAAAGCTTCTGAAACCTCAGGGGAAAAGATTTGGCGAATGCCAATGGAAGAAAAGTATTTTGAAGGCATGAAATCTGGTATTGCTGATATGAAGAATACTGGGCCGCGTAGTGGTGGTTCCATTACTGCATCTCTGTTCCTCAAGCAATTCGTTAAAGAAACTCCTTGGGCGCACCTTGACATTGCAGGCACCGTCTGGGCAGACAAAGAAAACGGTTACAATAGCCCTGGTGCTACAGGCTTTGGTGTTCGGACACTAGTGGATTGGGTATTAAGCGACGCTTAATTTTCATCTGAAACTAACCCTTGTATTTGCTAATACACCAGGCGCAGAAATCAAGCTACCCGTCCCAAACACCCAAAAACCTTGTATTCAAAGCGTTTCTCATCATGTGAATTTCGCGCATTGTGCGAACTCTAAGAAAGAGATGCTAGTCGCGGGCGCGGAATTAAAAATTCGCGCTATGAGAAAGGAAAAAAGCTTGAATAGCAGGCAATAAGCAATTTCAAATGGTCGGTTTGTTTCCGCGCCTGATGTAATAGGATGTTGGTATTAATATAAATGGGCTTCAAAATGTGCGTGTTATTCTGCAATTTCTAGTCGCTGAAGCAAAAGTGCGAGTAGAACATATGATTTTGGCAAGGGAGTAAGTGCGGTGAAAGGAGGAAGTAAGTATCAGCCACTCCTTGAACATCTACGTGGCAGCAATCAAAGTGAAATTACTCTCACCTTTGTCGAAATTGAGACAGTCATGGGAGACACTCTACCCAACTCAGCACGTACTCAGCGACAATGGTGGGGAAATCGTAGCAAAGGCGCACTACAAGCCTCAGCTTGGATGAACGCGGGGTACATTGTTGGAGAAATTGACTTAGACGCAGAGCGTGTTACCTTTCGTAAACCTCCTAGCAAATACAAAACTCAATCTGTAACTGATACTGTTCAGTGGAACAGTGACTCAATCAAAGCACTACGTTCTCAATTGGGACTAACTCAGTCACAGTTGGCTTCTGAGTTAGGCGTTCGTCAACAAACTGTAAGCGAGTGGGAAAACCAGATGTATGAGCCAACTCGCGCTACCTCTAAACATTTAAGTCTGGTTGCTGAGAAAGCTGGATTCAAATACGAGGCAAGAGATTGACATCTCCGATGCTTAAACCTCTTCAGGAGCTTTCAGCATCCTTATATTGTAAGATAAATTTCTATTGAAAATTGACAATTACATACGATAGCGTGTAAATTAGAAGGAATTGACGAACAGTCACACTTCTAGTACCGCTATCTGTAAACGCTGATCTTTGTCAATCATCTGCCAAGCAGTTGCTTTGCAGATGATTGACACTGACAAGGTTTTGGTCATTAAAAGTACCATATCGAACATCGAACGGCGATCGCAACGCTTGTTCAAATGCCGGATGTGGTTATGGCTGTTTGTACTTGGACTACATGATGCCGAACTAATATAATGTCCGTCAAATCACCCAGAAGAAAATCAACCCACCCCAACCCCAC
>CALMVQ010000233.1 GCA_937873135.1 uncultured Scytonema sp.
CTTTTCGCTCGTTGGCGATCGCCTCCACTCTAGAACCTTTCCATAATCCCCACATTTATATAGTTATATTAATTGCTTATTTCTACGTAAGCTTATTCTCGCTTATGCAGTTACTTTCTTACACTCCTATTCGTGTATTAAGGGTTTATCCTTAGAGGTGCAAGATATGAGTTGAGGTCGGGGCACTGACTATCAAGATTTTCAGCAAAAACTTGTTATCCATACCTGCCTTATATCGCTTCATCGCCAGACTCAGCTTCGAGGGTTCACGTTTGAGCAAGTTAACACTCAACCGCCGCAATAGCCCAAGATTTTGCGATGCCAGCCCGGAGCGAATTCGACTAGTACAGCACGGCGTAAATAAACCAACCATTATTGTGAGAAACTAAGAAAGTAGAGTCAAAGCAGTTTAGGCTGAAAACAAGGGAACCTGGTGTGGCACGATTAGCTCCACTCGTATTAAATTTGAACGATGGCGATCGCTTAGAACTGCAACAGTTGGTAAACCGACACAACACAGCGCAACAAATAGTACTGCGGGCAAAAATAATTCTCCTAGCCTCAGAGGGGAAAAATCATGGCGAAATTGCTCGAGCATTAGATATAAGTCTTGATCTGGCTCGTTTATGGCGAAAGCGATGGTTTGAAACTCGTGATACAAAGTTGCCGATTTTTCAGAGATTACAAGATTCGGAGCGTATTGGGGCACCAGTAAAATTTAGTATGGAGCAAGTAATCGAACTATTTGCCCTTGCATGTTCAAAACCCGAAGACTACGGACGACCAATAAGTCATTGGACACCAAGAGAACTAGCCGACGAAATTATAAAGCAAGGCATTATTGAAAGCATATCTGTCCGCCATGTTGGAAGATTACTAGAAGAGGCAGAACTTAAACCACACGCCTTGTCGCTACTGGTTAACCCCCCCCTGAAGATCAAGAATTTGACGTAAAAGTTGAAGACATTACTGGTTTGTATATAAGCGCGATTGAACATGATCAAAACGGAGAGCGTACAATATCAATTGATGAAATGACGGGTATTCAAGCTACTCGCGTGCGAGTAGCAATGGAACAGGAATGTACGCTAAGGCTACAAGCTTTATCCAGAGAACGTTCTAGCTATAGGATTCGCCAAAGTCTTTTGGATCACGCAGAGGGCGAAGTTCACCCCGTTTCAAATGCTCAGCTAAAGCAAACTGATAACGTCCCAACATATTGATATGCTTGTATCCCAAAGGAGAAAGCCGCGCTAAATCCTCAGATTTTACTTCCACCCCCTGGTCTTGCAGTTGTTTTACTGCTGCATCCATGTAGTTTGTATTCCAGAGTACCAAGACATTCACTACCAGCCCCAAAGCGCCCAATTGATCTTCTTGACCTTCACGGTAGCGTTGACGCACTTCACCCCGTTGTCCATGGAAAGTCACCCTGGCTAAACTGTGGCGACCTTCTCCTCGGTTAAGTTGAGTGAGGACGCGGCGGCGATAGGTTTCGTCATCAATATAAGGTAGCAAATATAACGTCTTTGTTATTCGTCCTAGTTCACCGATTGCTTTTGATACTGTCGTTGAGCTACTTCCACCCTGCAAAGTTCGCATCAACTCAGATGCACTTACAGTCCCCAATTTTAGAGAACCAGCAACCCGCAACATATCATCCCAGTTATTAGCAATTAGTTCAGTATTAACTCGGTTACGTGCTAAACCATTCAGTGAACCATAATTAGCACTCTCGTCAATCCGCCAAAACCGAGTCTCGCCGATGTCTGCAATTCGTGGGCTGAACTGATAACCCAGCAGCCAAAACAGACCAAATACCACGTCACTGTAGCCTGCCGTATCGGTCATAATTTCAATTGGACGTAAACTGGTCTGTTGCTCCAACAATCCTTCCAATAGGAAAAGGGAGTCACGCAGTGTACCAGGGATAACGATGCCATGAAAACCAGTAAACTGGTCACTAGTAAAGTTATAGTAGGTAATGCCGCGTCCCACACCAAAATATTTGCTGTTGGGTCTAGCATTAATAGTCCGCACAGGAACCGTGAAGCGTAGTCCATCAGCAGATGCTACCTCGCCTCCTCCCCTAGCAATAGCTTGGGCGCGTACAGAAGAAGCTGTTCGGGCTAGCACCTTCAGTTGACTAGACGGTATAGCAGATAATGATAGTGTATTCACTCCTATAGCTCGCACCTCAACCAATCGGTTTAAAGCACCAACCAAAGCCGGAGCCGAGGAGCGGGTAGGGGAACGGCGTAAACGGTCTAGGGGTGTAGTGCGGGTGTTAGGAGTAATTTGCAGTAAATCATCCAGACGTGTCCGTTGCAAGGTATTCTGCACCAATATCTATCCCTGCTGCATTTGAGTTGATTAATGGTAAATTAGAATTTGGTGACTTTGGTTGCGATTCTTTTTTGCTCATAGTAGCCTCCGTCATCGCAATTACATTTTTCACAGTATTTATGTACCCCGACCTGAGTGAGGTGTCCAAATCTAATCTCCGCGCACGGGATAGTGACAATTCAACAGTTACTTCACCAATAAATTCACCAATTTCACTCAGAACCAGGCTTATATACGGGCGTAATTAACACCACTGTTAACACGGTTTTGACTGTCAGGGTTACTATTAATTGTAAGTCTCAAGCTCTCAAATTTCCCTTGAATTTCTTGTGTTTCTTTTATATATCACTTGCGGCTCCCGTCCGCTAGTCAGAGGCTGATATCTTGCACCCTTTGGGTATCTCTAATTTTTGTACAAATATAATCAATTCAAGGCTACAGGTATGACAGTACCATCACCCAGCGGCGAGTCTAACTATAAATCGCACATTTCCGATACAGTTTACGAAGAAAAACTACGTCAAAGTTTTGCTTATTACTCAGATAAATGGGACAATCAAAATTTAAGCTATCACTATAAAATTAAACGGCAGTGGTTGTTAAATACTATCCACGAATTTTATCACGACCCGCAAAAAACTAATTTAAATCTAAAAATATTAGATGCTGGATGCGGTAACGGTCTGTATCTAATAGATATTGTAGAAGCTTTGGAAAATATTTATGGTGTAGATGGTGTAGGCGTCGATCTAACTGAAGAGATGATTGAAACATCTCGCAAAAGAGCGCTAGATTTAAAGGGTAAATATGAATGGTTCCCAATGGATTTGGAGAATGATGATTGTAAATCAAAACTTGGAGAACAGCAATTTGATATCATTATGATGAACGGAGTCGTATGTTATTTTAAAAATATACCCCAAGTGCTTAACTCTCTTAAAAAACTTTTAAAACAAGATGGGAAACTGATTATTATCCACCACAATCCCAATAATTTGACTAATCTTGTTCTTAAAATTAAAAGTCTATTAGAATCGGAATTTATCTGGGTTAGAAATCCTTCAAACAAAGAAATCACAACTTACGCTGAAACAAAAGGTTATTTGTTAAAAAAATATCAAATTTTACCTTGTGGAGGTATGCCATATTTCTTATATAGTCTAGGTAAAATATTTTGGGATGGTTACGGTTTAGTCTTTACCCTAAAGTAGAATGATTATCATTTATATGCTTTGGGAAAATTTTAACTAACAATTCTTGGCTTGATTCCGCTGATTCCAGTACTGCTCAACTATCTCAAAAGAACCTTTAAATCGCTCTGAGTTTATGTTTTCTTTTTCCCAGCCTGAAGAAGTTTTTGTATTACCCTTTAAAATTCGCTCGAGCAAGGGGACAATTTTTTCTGGTTGAGCAGTTTTCTGGTGTAGATGAAAGTTGGCGATCGCATAAGCTTCAAAAGGGTGTGTATCTTCCAATTTTAATGTTTCGCTTTGTGCGACAAAATCGTTTAGCTGCTCTAACGATGGCATAGCTACCTGTTCGGGGGCATAGAGCAAATCAAGATAAATCGGAATGACTCGCCAAATCTGCTCTCGGGACTGAAGTGGAAAGGCATACGGACTTATATCTTCTCCCTCAACCAGCGGGTCTATTGTTTTACTGTTTCGTGCTTTACGTACTGTCACTTTATTGGGGTCTCGCAAATCAAATATCTTTGACTGTGACTGTATATTTAAATTGTAGATACAAGGCTCGATATCATCCACTTCAATACCTAATTTTTCTATGATTTTCTCAATAGCATAGTAAGGATTCATTCTCATAATATTCAAATCCATGATTGCTATTTTTTTTTTAGTCCCATCCAAAAAAGAGCGCACCGTCTTCCACTGAGAGATTAAAGCTTCCCATTCCTTTTTGTGATCGCTAAGAATTGTCCCGTCCCAATATGGCCAAATGTTCTGTAAATTTAAAGATTCTATAGTGAGTGCGTTCTCTAATACAAATTCCCGATTTCTGACCAATGCTCCATCGCCATGAAAATACCTGTCAGTAGTCAGAGATAATTCCGAAAAATACTGTAAATGTGGCTCCCGGATTGTGAACAGAAACTTTTCGGGAATCTGAATCCAGCGCTCCCAAATAGGTGGTTCCAAAAAATATGAAACTTCCTTAACCAGAATTGTCGCCTGGTCTTTTTCATTGAGAATCTCAAGAATCTGATTAACTATCACACCACAAGCTTCTTCATAAATATCAGCATTTAACGTTAATTTATTGGATCTCTTGTCGCCACCCTGAGTTTGTAGAACAACCCCCACAAATGGTTCATGAATTGCTCGATCAGCAAACCTTGAAAAAATAACTTGAGCAATTGTAGACCCACTCCGGGCTGTTCCATGAACATAGATAATAGACGCTTTTCCTGACGCTACTAACTGTTTTAATTTTTGCTCATTCATTTGGGAGTTTCTAGGATAAATGATACTACACTACACTAATACCATACCTTTGTCAAAACAAAAGGATGAAGAGAGAGGGCTTGCAGCAATACGGTTCAGTTAAGCCGCGAAACCAGGTAAACTTTAGTTGAATAGAGATTTTTAGTGTTTCAAAAAGGTTAAATAATGTGTAATCACTATTTGATTATGTGGTGATTGATGTCTAACCTTCCCCCCAAGGTGAGTAGACATCGTCCATCAACTACCAATAACTACAAGCTTCGACGATACCATCCTCAAATTCAAATAGGTAGTGTCTTAGATTGGTTGTATTACAAAAACCAGGGCGGCAGATGGTAAAATAGGAGACGGCGTCTGTTCACTCTTGTTTGAATTTCCAATAAGAATTAGGCAATGGTTATAGAAAGAGTAAGAAAGTACGCCCTTTAAGGAAGTCCCCTAATGGCATTGAGCCGAGATCTGTGTTTGTGCGATTCGTTCTGGAGAAACCCAGTTTCTGGGGAGATTCCAGGCTTCAGTAAAGTAACCAATCTTGGTTGAGTTCGCACGCTTATTCCTTTACTGATGACAACTTGATATCCATATAGGTGAGGCGAGTATCCTAGAAAACCAAGTCCTATCGTCCTAGTGCGGGACTGAAAGCACATAAACTACCATTTAAATATGGTAACCCCTACGGAGGAGACTGACTATCAAATTCGTAAAGCGGGGATGAAAGCGGTCAATGGTGGTAATTGCTGAAAGCACCAACCGCAAGCAAGAGTTTATGGGGAGAACAAGCGAAATGTCGCCCTCGCCATCGTAAGATCTCACCAAGGGATATAAGCTAGTGTTTAGGACACACCAAGGGAGCGGAAATAACCGATAGGGTAAGGACTGTTAGGTTCAAGCAACCGAAACAGCGCACTTCCTAGACCCCAGGTGGAAAGACATCCCCTAACAACTCAGAACAATGGATATCAGGAAAGAAGTAACCCAGATTACTGTTCCTATAGCGGTCGATACATAGGTAAGTGGTCAGACTATAAACGGAATTTGGGTGGGATGGGTTAAGAAGCAAACGCCTAAACCGAAATAACGGTTAAAGCCTGAAAAGGGATGGAGTAATTTCCACGAGGGAGCAGACGTAACTCGCTGCGGTGCATAGAGCTAGGGGTGTAAGTAGGGTTTGCTGAATAAGTAGAAAAAGATAACACTGTGGGGATTGTAAACTTTATACGTCTTGTTAAGTGCAAGAAAAAGGGATACAATAGCTCAAAAACCTTGCATAACCATTCTTAGTCAGTACAAATGGTGTAATTAGTAACCATGTACCGAAAACAAAAACAACCGCCAATTCCACCGGAAAACTTTGAACTTCCCTTTGAAGGAAAATTATCACTTGAGAATCGTTGGGTAATCATGGCAAGGCTGATACCATGGTCAGAATTTGAAGAAGAGTATGCTTCATATTTTGACGAAGAGATGGGAGCACCAGCCAAGTCATTTCGCATGGCATTGGGCGCATTAATAATTAAAGAAAAACTAGGGATAAGTGACAGGGAAACAGTAGAGCAAATTAAAGAAAATCCTTATCTACAGTACTTTATAGGGATGTTATCTTATAGTGATAAACCTCCGTTTGATGCATCAATGCTAGTTCATTTTCGTGAAAGAATAAGTGTAAATCTAGTAAACCTCGTGAATCAAGAAATGGTGAAGAAGATGTTAGAAACAACATCGTCTCAACCCGATGAAAAAAAAACCGAAGAACAAGAAATAAGTGATAATGCCAGACGTGAGGCAGAGCCTCTGAGTAGACTGATAGATCCGGAGAGTGAGCCAAAAAATCGGGGAAAATTAATATTAGATGCCACTTGTGCGCCAGGTGATATCAGCTATCCTACAGATTTAGAGCTATTAAATCAAGCAAGAAAGCAGACAGAAAAAACTATAGACTCTCTTTATGAACAGATAAAAGGGAATTTAGAGAAGAAACCAAGAACTTATAGGGAAATAGCTAGAAGAGATTATCTGGAGGTGACAAAGAAACGTCGTGTATCACAAAAAGAAAGAAGAAAAGCCATTAAAAAACAACTCCAATATATTAAAAGGAACTTATCTTATATTGAGCAGTTAATCTCTGACGGAGCAAGTCTTGAGAGTCTAAGTAAAAGACAATATAAAATGTTATTAGTAGTTTCGGAAATCTATCGTCAACAACTTTGGTTGTAGGAAAATAAAAAACAGAGTATAGATGACCGTATTGTTAGCTTAAGTCAACCGCATATCCGTCCAATAGTACGAGGGAAAGCTGGTAAATCCGTAGAGTTTGGGGCAAAATTGTCGGCTAGCTGCTTTGATGGATATATATTTTTAGACCATATTAGTTGGGATAGCTTTAATGAATCTGGCGATTTGAGAACACAAGTAGAAGCATATAAAAACTACACTGGTTATTATCCAGAGTCTGTTCATGTTGATAAAATTTATCGCACAAGGGAGAATCGAGCTTGGTGCACAGAAAGAGGCATTAGAATTAGTGGACCTCCTTTAGGAAGACCTCCAACCAATGTTAGTAAAGAAAAAAAGAAACAAGCTAAAGAAGACGAGAGGATTCGTAATTCTATTGAGGGTAAGTTTGGACAAGCTAAAAGGAGATTTAGCCTAGCTAGAGTGATGGCTAAACTTTCTCATACATCTCAAACTGCGATCGCTATTACTTTTCTAGTCATGAATCTTTCTACTCATATTTCACGCCTGTTTTATGCTTTTTTATGTCTATTTTTAAAAACGACACCTTTTTTTCGCTTCCCTATCATTGGAAATTATCAGTTACCAGTTTGCATATAATATACACTTATGTTTGCCTTTTATTGAGTAACTAATAAATCCTTATCTTGCTTTTTTCCGACTTTTTCAGCAAACCCTACATAGGCCTTATGTCAAAGTGTTTCTTGAAAGCAAACTGCGATGGGAGAATTGTAAAACCCTTACTCAACTGCGTCAGAAATTAGCTCAGGCGCTAGAAACTATTACGCCAGAAGTGATTGTTTCTCTCACCTCTTACGATTTCATTCTTGAAGCTTTATTTAGCGCAGCTTCATAAAGAATTGGTATCAGTGTTTTGGTATTCCGTCAGTGAAATTGAGTATTAAAAATTATGTTTTCTGTTGCCGTAAGAGACCACATTATGATTGCTCATATAGGACTACTATTTGATTTTTGAAATACACGTAGAGTGAGCAATGCCCACCACATCTGGGTTTTAGTGGTCTACAGATACTTAGATTTTTTCAAAAATCAAACCGGATTCCTATAGATAAGCCAAATCATTTTACCTACATTCTGCAGGTTGGCAGGTCGAGTCGTGGTATTTTGAGATAACTAGGCATTACTGGACAGCCGAATATAAGATTGCAGGATAATAAATTGACGAACTCTTTGACGAGAGCGATCGCGATTCGTCAAGTCATAGTATTTTGAGAACACGCTCGGATTACTGGATAGCCGAATGTAAGAGTGCGGGATAATAAATTGATGGACTCTTTGACGAGAGCGATCGCGATTCGTCGAGTCATAGTATTTTGAGAACACTTCGGTTATCCAGTAATGCCTAGTACAATGCGGCGAAAATAAACCACCCATCACAAAACAGGTAAAAAGCTTACAGAATAAGTGTTCTTTCTTTTTACTTTTTACTTTTTACTTTTACCTTGTTGTACTAGTGATCTCAAAATACCACAACTTGACCTGCCAACCTGCGGAATGTAAGATTTTATAAAATATTTTTATGAAAAATCTAGTTTTTAAAATTTTTTTTTCAAAAAGAAGCTTAGTGTTGCGAATAAAAGTATGTTCACTATGTGAATGCTTTCTCAGGTGCTTCTTCAGGGCAAACGCATCTTAATTAGTCTTGACAAAATCATTAATTTGTGTATCAACGAGAGAACAAGAATTTATTGTTTGATTGATTTTTAGGAGTTAAGCCGATCGCTTAAAATAGTGTCAATAAGCGAGCATTAATGCGATTATTTGAGAGTTTATTGACATTGAGATGTTCTTGTTGACAAGATGCGTTTGCCCTGGGTGCTTCTTAAGGTCTTTGATTCGATGCTACGTCAGAAATATGAAGTTGATAAAGAATTTAGGATTTTGCTCCAATTAGTTGGAGAGATGGATGATTCTCTGTCAGAAATCGATAAAATTCTGGCTTCGGAAAAATTATTTAAGTTAATTGAATCTGACTTATCGTTGCGCTACCCAAAAACAACTAAAACCGGGAGATTTTCAACTCCTGTAGAAGTCATACTCAGAATGTTAGTACTAAAACACTTACGTGGATTAAGTTATGAACAGGTTATTCTCAATGTGAATGAAAGTTTAATATTAAGACAATTTTGTCGAATCTACTTTCACCCGATTCCAGATAAAAGTACTTTAATTCGGTGGTCAAATCAAATTAGTCAAACGACTTTAGAGAAATTTAATCAGCGTCTGGCTGCATACGCGACACAATTACAAATCACTCAGGGTAAAAAGCTGAGAACCGATGGTACAGTTGTGGCAACGAATATTCACTTTCCCTCAGACAACACTTTATTAGTAGATAGCGTCAGAGTCATTAGTCGGCTTTTATTGCAAGCAAAAGAAATTCTCTTAGTAACTTCTACATCTGTTGATACAAGTCTTTTTCGCAATCGTCTCCGCACAGCTAGAAGAATTTCAAGAGCAATTGATAGTCTCTCTAAAACAAAAAATAAATCAGGCAGTCAAAAAAGACAACAAGCCTACTCTAAACTGATTAAACTAACTCAAGCTAGCTTCAAGCAAGCTGAAAAAGTGCAGAAAATTCTCTTAGATTCACAAAGACCTGATTGTCAAACTATCTGGCAAAAGTTTACTGTGTTTCTGTCACGTATAGAACAAGTGATTAAACAAGCTTCTCGGCGCGTTATCCAGAAAGAAACTGTGCCATCTACTGAAAAAATAGTCAGTATATTTGAAGTACATACTGATATTATCTGTCGTGGAAAAGTTAACGTTGAGGTGGAGTTCGGTCATAAAGTTTGGTTAGATGAAGTAGACGGTGGAATTATTAGTAATTATCGGATTTTAAAAGGAAATCCTCATGATACCCAACAATTGATTCCTAGCCTTGATCAGCATATAAAAAATTTTGGGTATCCGCCCACGACCGTAACTGCTGATCGCGGTGTTTATTCTCAAAGTAACGAGAATTATGCTCAACAGTTAGGAATTAAAGACGTTATTTTACCTAAAGGTGGTTATCGCAGCGAGAAACGAATTCAATCTGAAAGAAAAAGAAGATTTAAAAAAGCTCGTCGTTGGCATAACGGAGTTGAGGGACGTATAAGTTTTCTTAAACGATGCTTTGGCTTAGAACGTTGTTTATATCGAGGCGAATCTGGATTTTCTCGTTGGGTTGGGTGGGGAATTATTGCTCATAATTTAACTATTATGAGCCGGAGTCTCATTAAAAATAAAGCCCAGAATATTTCCAGGTAAGTGCCGGCGCTAGTAAGCGATCGCCCTCTTGATATTAGTGACATACCCTACAATCTTCAACAAATCATTGTTATGAGAATCCCTCTATTTATCTGAAATGTCTGCTTGTCTTAGCTGCTTAAAAATTTTTTGAGTTTATTGATATTTTGATTCTTCTTTTAAAAGGCTAGCGTTTATCATATATTTTTTCTACTTCGCACTCTCATTTTTGAATTTTAATTTATCTCTGCTTCTCTCTAAATTTCATCACACAAAATAACTTTAACAATAATTAAATACTGCTTTAGAGGATTTATTTACCACAGACAAAAATTGATAATTCATAAATTTTTTTTCAACTAATTTGTTCAACAGTTTCGCACCGCGAACTAGTCTAAACTCCAATTCTTGGAAACAAAAGAATTTTGATTTTTAAACAAAAAATTCCCACAAAAGCAGGTCAAATGCTTGCTGAATTTTAGCAACCATTAAATCAAGGCCTAGAATTATTTATTGATATAAAATTATACTGGGATGAATGAGTCTATGCGAGAAAGATGACATATTATAAGCACGACAGCTTACCAAAAAGTTCGTTTAAGGCTTTATGCAATAAATCCCGAATGAACCGCTCGTTCTTAGTCGGTGTCTCAAAACCGCATCGTTACCTTTGAGTAGTTTTAATAAAAAGTCAAATACATCTTGAAACTTGTAGGTTACAAATTTCCACCTTTCTAAGCCGAAAGCATGAGAAGATATACTCGGGATAAATCCCCATCCAGACCATAAATCTTCTAAAATAAGATTAGCTGATTGACACAAAACAAATAAGCCGTTAGGAGTAAAGTGGAAACAAGACTGTCCATGCCAACTTTCCCAAAAGCTACCACTAGCTACCAAAACGCCACCCGACTTTAAAACTCGGCTCATTTCAGCAAATGCAATAAATGGATTATAAAAATGTTCTAAAGTCGCTGTTGTAAGAATCAAATCAAAACTTGAGTTGTCAAAAGGTAGGCGATGTACATCTACAAGATAATCTGCTCCAACAGACCAGTAATCTACTGATATCACATTTTTGAAACCAATTGAATTTAAATAATTCTTATTACCTCCAGTGCCACAACCCAAATCAAGGATTCTTGCATCTGAACTTACTTTGAAATATGTTTTTTCAATGTAGTATAAAATTTCTTTTTGTAATTTTGTGCCAAACTTTTTTCGGATTTCTTCGCGTGACAGACATTTAAAATCTACCTTTGTAGCAAACCCAAACCTTTTAATTGTTTCTGAGTCTAAATCTAGCAGAGATTGAGGAACATTAAACTCAATCTGAACTTTATTAACTTGGTTAAAACACCGAAAATCGTAAACATTACGTTTTCCTTCTACATCAACTTGAGAGAAACGTAAATGGCAACAACTACAAATAAGTGTGTCTTCTTTCTGAATAAGCGCTCTTTTATCAATTGGACATCTAAATATTTCAAGCATCAGATGGTAGTTTTGAATTCTATTCAAAGGTTAAGTAGGTGGGCAGGAAAAATTTCTAACTATGGTAACGGAAAGTTAAGCAAAGCGATTAGAGTAAAAATTAAAACTTTGTGTACTGAAGTTCCCTTTTTCTCCCCTAGCTTTAACCCCATCAATTATGGCATAAGCAAGGAGGTAATATCAAGCTGGCTTCGGTTGTCTCGGATGTAGGCGTAATTAATTCGTAAATAGTAGTAGTGCGAGCGTCTCGCTCGCGGGCTGTCCAGCCCGCACTGCATTTTATATTTAATTAAACCCACTTACTTAGTCATTTGTAAATGCTTGTAAAAAATCTCTATAAGTTTGCTCCCAATTGTTAAACGATAAGTTATCAGTACGATTCAAAGCTTCTTTACGTAACTGATAAAGTTGATTACGATCTGTAAGCAACCTTTTGAGCGCCATGAAAAATTGTTCCTGCTTACCTGGCTCAATCAGTATGCCATTGCCACCATCCTCAATCCAGTCACCAATTGCTCCAGTAGCATAAGCTAGTATCGGTAGTCCGTGAGCAACTGCTTCAGCGGTAGCCATAGAGTAACTCTCATACTGTACGTTCGCTCATTTTTAACCGCCAGATTTAATAAGCGCCTTACAGGGCTTGTAATTCAGGCTTGGCGATGGATTCAGGCATTTTTAGTCCTATGGAGCTTTTGGTCATTTTATGATTTATCCTATGCCTACGACTTAAATAATCCCCTCTGGGAGCGTTCTACAATGGTCATAAATGTTACTTACAAATTTAGGCTTACTTAAAAGTCCCCGTTTTGCTTTTACATTAGGGCTTTAATTCCCCTTCGGACTCAAAATAAGCGAACGCACAGCTCATAGGTAGATGGGGAGAGATAAAGATCGCATTGGGGGAACAAGTCAAAGATAGCCTGTTGCGGAAGATAGCCATGTAAAATGATGGAATCTTGAAGACGCGATCGCTCTATTATCTCCAACATCTTTTTTGTATAACTGGCGTTGTGTTCGTAGTCACCAATCAAATGCAGTCGAAAATTTTTCACCTGCATCTGGGCTAACATTTGTACTAAATCGAGTTGTCCTTTGCCTTGAGAAAAGGTTCCTACAGTAATCAGATTTATCGGTTCTTTTTCAGAAAGTTTCTTGGGATGAGACAAACGGGATACTTGAACCTTTTCTATTCCTGGAAATGCTATTGTGATCTTATCTTTTTCTATCCCCTGACTTGAGAGATAATCTCCCATTTGCAAGCTGGGAACAATCATCCCACTTACAGCTTTTAGCCATAGTCAGTAGATCACAAACTTTCGGAAACTGACGTAAGAATCAGGGTTTCAGGGTTAATAAATTAGGGGGAGACAGCGTTAGTTTAAGAGCGATCGCTTTAGGGTAACTAAAGGTATCGCCTGAAATGCTGATTAAGTGGTGATTTTTTGGTGTCTGGGTGAGGGGTGCAAATGTCCATGTAGCAGGGGTTATAAAAAACTTTGTGATCTACTGATAGTTTCTCGCGAGTCTAGAGGGCTTCCTTTTCCTGAGTTGAGTAGTAGAGATTCCTCGACTCAAGATAGTGGAGCATAAGGTAAGTTCGCTGTATGTAGGGAATTGTGATTTGAACCATAATTTGACCAAACGGACACAATATGCTTCATTACCGTGTGACTTAAAGGAAAAGATTGCCGAAATTTAAAGGATAAACTTGCCGCATCAAAGCCTGAAAGCCTGATTATTATGATTTGTGCCAAGTGGTTGTGGGACTACCGTTAAAGAATAAAGTTGCCACCAGTCCTAATGATTGAAGTAAAAGCTTGCCGTGAGTCTAAAAAATAAGTAGAGAAAAATGCCCTTCTTACAAGAGTTTCATGAATAGTGTCAGAGCGATCGCCATTTTTGGTTCGTGACAAAATCTACGTTCATCCTATACTGCGTAAGGTAATAGTGCATTTTTCCGGCTTTTCTTGAGTGGGGATTTACCGTAAAGCTAGTCAGGCTCTCGATTCGGCAAGCTTATCCTTTTAAAAACGGCAATCTTATCCTTTAAGTCACATTCCGTGTTGATCACCAAAATTGGACAAGAGCCACGCTATGGTTCAAATCACAGGAATAAATTTCTCTAAAGATGCATGAAATTCAGTGTGACTAGAAGGATAATTTGGCAGAAAAAGACACTTTATGCTTCCAATTATGTGACTTAAAGGATAAGATTGCCGTTTTTAAAAGGATAAGCTTGCCGAATCGAGAGCCTGACTAGCTTTACGGTAAATCCCCACTCAAGAAAAGCCGGAAAAATGCACTATTACCTTACGCAGTATAGGATGAACGTAGATTTTGTCACGAACCAAAAATGGCGATCGCTCTGACACTATTCATGAAACTCTTGTAAGAAGGGCATTTTTCTCTACTTATTTTTTAGACTCACGGCAAGCTTTTACTTCAATCATTAGGACTGGTGGCAACTTTATTCTTTAACGGTAGTCCCACAACCACTTGGCACAAATCATAATAATCAGGCTTTCAGGCTTTGATGCGGCAAGTTTATCCTTTAAATTTCGGCAATCTTTTCCTTTAAGTCACAAATTACCAACGGACAAATTATGCTTCTAATAAAAGGATTTTGAAAATTAAAAAGTAAATTGATTTTAAATATTTGTAGAACTTTAATGTTTCGATGTGATTGATAACGCTGCTCCGGATAATAATCTCCAAAAATCCTGAGCAGTACTTCCTGTGTAAGTCATAGCTCTATGTACTCGTTTTTGAGAGATTTGATGATTTGATAATTCGGTAATTTCTAATTGTTTGAGTTGAAAATAGGTAATAATTTGTCTATAAGCTCTTTTTTTGGCATCATTAGATACTAAACCACTTAAGGGAATTAATGAGCCAAGAATGTTAATTAACTCTGATTGTAACGTGATTTCCTCATGATATAAAGTATGTGATAACAATTTTGATTTTTCTATATTTCCTAACCACTCCCCACAATGATTACAATACCCAAGGCGTGAATTAGCGGCTAATATAGATAATTTCTGGTGGCAATTTGGGCATTGTGTAATGAGAGGGTAATGATGGTGGAAGCAGATTGCAACTGGTTCAAAAGACCATAGTAAGGGTTCATATATAGGTAGTTTTTTTTGGCACCAATAATTATAGCATAAAGGACACCAGGCTCTACAGCCACGAACTAAATAAACATGAGTTATTAATTCGTGCCAGTGGATCATAGTCAAAAAAGTTAAATCAGTACGCTCTGTAAGAAATTCTAAAGATTCTATTAGTTTAGATGTATACCAACCACTAAAATTAAGTAATTTGATATGAGAAGGATTTTTGAAAGTTCTACCAATAATCCCTTTATCCGATGTACGTAAATCATCATGACCCCAAAAAGTAGGATAAATTTTATGTTTAATTAATTTTTCTGGAGTAACACAATGAACTTCAGCTAAACGAATGAGATAACTAGTTAAACTTTCACAGTCGATAGTTCCAACAGCAATCGGTTCCAAACAGTATAAAATACTACGTTTTACTATGTCCGGGTTGTACAAATCATAATGGGGATATGTTAATTTGTCTCTCTGCATTTTCTTAAACAACCCAACTAGTTTACGATTGTAAATTTGAGTCAACAATACATGAATATCCGGTTCATTTGAATGCTGAAAAGTTTGATATCTCTCTTCTACGCCAGTTAGAACTCCCGAAAGAATCTTCAACTAAAGTATTACTAAACCTAAAAAAATATTCAAAACGAGCAGAAGCTTTATGCTTCCATTTTGCGAATGTGGACAAATTATGCTTCCTTATTAGGAATTATTAGCAAATCATCAAATGTATTCATAAGGGTTTCAGACATTTAAATCCGAGCTTATACTTCCAGACCCTGACAACTTTTGGGTCTGGTCATATTCAGGAATTGTCAAGTAGAGTCCATCAAGTACAAAAGCGCAACTGGAAGGAAAAGTCTTGAAAAGTTGAATAAGCTCGGAAACACAGCTATTTAAAGCGTGAAGAAATCCTTTGCCTTTGGCTCCCTCCTCTAAACGTTTGACAATTTCAAAATTGTAGATGGAGCCTCCTGATACATGACTCAATTGAGGCTGAATAAAATGGATTGCGCTCGGTTCATACCTGGGCTTCATAGCTTCCCCAAGCAATATGGCTTTCTTCCAGGGTGACTTTGAGAACACCTTTAAAAAAAGAACTGACCTGTTTGCTAATTTGCTGGTGGATATAATAACCCATGTATTCCGTCGTTGTATTTATACCCTGAAATTGCTCAAGAATATCCAGATTTTGGTAATTTAACGGTTCTAGAACTTCTTTGAGAATTGCGATCGCCTGACCGATATCAATCACTAAGCCATCTTTATCCAACTGAGGGACTTTAAATTCATCTGTGATTATATAGGTTGCTCCGTGCAGCTTCTGAGCAGGTCCAAAAATTTCTCCTTGGACGCTATGAGCAATCATGATGTGGTCTTTTACTGCAACAGAAAACATAATTTTTAATATTCAACTAACGGCGAAACTGGATGAACTTTACGCTGATACAACATTGACATAAATTCAGGCAAGTTCTTAAAAGGAATGACAGGCTCAAGGAGAATATCCACGGCAGCATCTGCGAGCAAGTTCAAAACTCGTTCTTTGCGCTGGCGATAGTCAATCCGCGTCCGCATCGGTTTGGCGATCGCGGAAACTTGAGAAGCGATAATTTGTTTGCGCTGGTAATGAAACGAACCCCCTAATTGCAAAGAAACCGATTGCGTTCCGTACCAACTCAGCTCGATACAGCGACCTTCAAAACCGAGGGCATTAATCGCACTCTGGAGTCCAGAAGCAGAAGCGCTGGTATGGAAAACGATATTGTAATCGCCTTCTTTATAGTCGGTTGTTAAGCGAGAATTTTGCAGCCAAGGTAGTTGTTCTAGGTATTGAATTCGCTGCTTATCTTGTTCTAAAAAGTCTGCCCCAATACCATACTCTTTACTGAGGACAAAGCTAATTAGAATACCGACAATGCCTGCACCAACAATTAGGATGAGATCGTCCTGACTAACCTGGGCATCCCAAACCGCATTCAGGGCTGTTTCCGTGTTGGGAATTAAAGTGGCCCGCTGGCTAGGTAGCCAATCTGGCAATTCTAAAGCATCAGAACTCTCCACCACGACTCTCGATTGGTGGGGATGCATGACAAAAAATCGTTTACCCTGATTAGAACCTTCATAAGCTTGACCGACAAGATTGTAACCATACTTTAAAGGTAAGGCAAAACTGCCTTCCATATACCAACAGCGCATTGTTTCCCAACACTCTTCGGGGACTTTTGCTAAACCTACCAACCGCTCTGTACCCGGACTAATGCCACTGTATAGCGTTTCTAAAAACAGAGGCTCTTTAAGCAAGGGTGATACTGAGGTTTCTCTAACTTCACCAAAGCTTGGAGAGACTAACCAGTAGGCATAAGCGGTAGAATTTCTAGACATCTTTTTTACATCTCAATTGCGTAGTCTTAAGCGAGAGCAAAAACGGTTAATCTCTCTGGTCACCGTATCTGTTCAGCCTTAACGAGCAAATCAAATAGGTGAGTGTTTATTTAAAAGCGAAAGTTCTATCAGAACTTCTCCATCGAAATCAAAGTGTTTCATTTGAAAGCGGAGTCCTTTATCGATGGAATCTATAACTGGAAGGGTGAAACTCGACCGTCCAGAACCCAAAATCAAAGGAGCAAAATGGAGATGTAGTAACTCTATGCAATCAGCTTGCAAGAAATAGGATACGGTTTGTCCTCCACCTTCCAAAAAAATACTAGAAATGCCATTTTCGTATAAAACGTTTAATATTTCTGAGGGAGCCAAAACAGTATTTTTCTGAAAATCTGTTTTGGGAGAAATCGGAATATCCAAAATTTTGTCTTTGACTGCTTCTGGTATGACTCGATGCTGCTTTCCTTGAGGATATAACACAATAACTTTTTCATGGACTGCTATCATCTGCAAATCATCCAGCTTCAAATCGCTTTGTCCTTCAATAATCACAGGAGTTGGATGCTTGCCAGTTACTAAACGAACTGTTAGTTTAGGGTTGTCGAGTGTTGCTGTTAGTGCGCCTACCATAACGGCATCATGAAGAGCACGCAGACGATGAGCATGTTTCAAGTTAGCTTCATTGCTAAGCCACTGAGAGTTTCCATTGATTGCTGCAATTCTGCCGTCCAGAGATTGTGCCAAGTGAGCCATCAAAAATGGACGCTTTTCCAAGTAAGCTGCTCGTTGAGCAACTAAGAGCCTTATATATAAGGAAAAAATTTGCCATCCATTGCTACTCCACATTCCTTTAAAACATTGCGCATCTTGCGCAAAATCGGTATTCAAAGGGGAGCCGCATGTGAATACAATGGCAGATTGTACTTGAGAAAACACTTGATTTACAAAATTCAGCTTTTGACAAAAATCATTTGTCAAATCGACGATAATCAAGAAATCACTTTCCGGAATCTCGGGTATCTTTTCGTCAGAAAGTTTTTGGAAACTCCACGGACTTTCAGCATTACAAAAAAAAGCCCAATACTCATTCTTTTGGGGAGATTCCTTCTTCATTTCCTCTTTGCATTCCAGCAATGCCGACCAAATCTCGTCTAAATGATCATCAATTTTAAACGCATTTCTTGCCAGAGATTGTCGGGTTTTTAATTCGAGAAGATGCCCCAGCTTTTTGGTTTTAGTCGTCAAATAATCGAAATTGTAGTCATTGGGTTCAATAGCTAAGGAAATCCGTTCGACTACCTCAATACCGTAGTTTTGCAAACGAGCAATTTTGCGAGGATTATTAGTAATCAAGCGAACCTCCTTCACCCCTAAATCCTTGAGGATTTGCGCCGCCATACTGTAGTCCCGCAGATCAGCCGAAAATCCCAGACATTCATTTGCTTCTACTGTATCCAATCCCAAATCTTGCAAAGAATAGGCTTTCACCTTATTCAACAAACCAATGCCTCTCCCCTCTTGCGGCAAATAAATTATCACCCCTTGACCTGCTTTTTCAATCATCCTTAGTGCTGTTTGCAACTGCATTCCACAATCACAGCGCAGAGAACCCAAAGCATCCCCCGTTAGGCATTCCGAGTGTATTCTGACCATTACCGGGTTGTCGAAGTTTTCCAGTTCTCCCTTGATGATGGCGAGGTTTTCTGAATTATCCAGAGTATCACGGTAGCTATAGATTTTGAATGTGCCAAATTCACTGGGTAATTTAGCGATCGCTACAGTTTCTGCAAATACACTTTCTGTAATTGGTCTTTGATGGCTCATAATTTCTGAGAATTTTCTCAATTCTTTATTCTCTCACCGTTCGTGTAATCAAGAATGAATTTGATGAAATAAGGGATATGTGAAGAAGCAAGCTTTCCCAAAACATGCGATTGCGCGGAGCGCAGACGCCAAGGGCGTATCGCAAACCCTTGTCGCACCAAAAAACTTGTTCGGAAGTAACCTTTGGTGGTAAGTGTGAAAAATGGCACACATACTTCAACAAATTATCTCGGAGCGAATCCAATACGGTTCGGTTAAGCTCTAAGTACAGCGTTGCATTAATTCGTAGCGAATTGACAGAGGAAAACTTTTGACG
>CALMVQ010000234.1 GCA_937873135.1 uncultured Scytonema sp.
TCCCCTAATTTTAATGATGGGGATTCTCTTTTTACTTTTTACTTTTTACTTTTTAAGGCATTAACATCACTGCTCTAACCCCTTTGTTGTATAAAATACAGCTTTAACAGTGGTAAAAAATACGAGAAAACCGATTGTGACAGTGGGGAGTGCGGAATGTGGGAGATAATGTATAATTTCTTGAATTGTAAAAATTAATATCATGCTCTTATATGCGCAATACCAAACTAAAGACACTTAACGCAAAATCTGCTAGAAGTGCAAATGACTGGCGATTATTTTTGCGTTTACTACCTTATGCCCGTCGCAGTCAACGACTACTGTTGTGTTCAATGTTGCTGCTTTTGCCAGTGGCGATTGCTAACGCCCTGCCACCATTACTGATCGGACAGGCAATCTCCTTGGTTCGTAACGAACCAGGCACTTACGAGTTTCTCCGGCATCTCTCTTTATTACAAGGGCTACACCTTCTGGAAGGATTGTTGCTAATCACAGTGATTATACAATTAGTCGTCACTGGTTTTCAGGGTTTTTTGGTGCAGAAAGTCGGGCAACAGCTTACCGCAGCAATTCGTCAGGATCTGTTTGAGCATGTCACATCTCTAGGAGTACGCTTTTTTGACACGACACCTGTGGGGAGATTAATTACCAGGCTGACGAGTGATGTGGAAGGTTTGGGAGATGTGTTCTCCACAGGGGCGATCGGTATTGTCTCAGACCTGTTCACTATGCTGGTGATAGCTGGTTTTATGTTTTCTATTCAGTGGGAACTCGCTTTGTTGTTGCTGTTGATGCTGTTTCCAGTGACAGCATTGATTATTTACTTTCAGCAGCAGTACCGCAAAGCCAATTACAAATCCAGAGATGAACTATCTGTGCTTAATTCCCAACTGCAAGAAAATGTTACTGGTATCAACGTAGTGCAGTTGTTCCGCCGGGAAAAATTTAATGCTGAGCTGTTTCGCACTAGCAACATTCGTTATATTCAAGAGGTAGATAACACGATCTTTTTTGATTCAGCGGTTTCGGCAACACTAGAATGGATTGCGATTATTGCCATTGCTGGTGTTTTATGGGTTGGCGGCTTTCTACTTTTACAAAAAAACTTGACTTTTGGCATATTATCTGCATTTGTATTGTATGCCCAACGATTGTTCGATCCTTTACGACAGTTTGCCGAAAAATTCACCACAATTCAAGCTGGTTTTACGGCAATAGAGCGGATTAGCGAAATTTTTGACGAACCAATAGAAATACGCGATCGCAGCAATCCCAGATTCTCCATGTTTGATTCGAGATTGGGATTTATTGACGATCCAGATGTGAATAGCGAATCCCAAACTGCAAAATCTGCATGGGGAGAAATCCGCTTTGAACACGTCTGGTTTGCTTATAAAGACGATGATTATGTGATCAAAGACTTAGATTTTGCCATTTATCCTGGAGAGAAAGTCGCATTAGTTGGTCCTACAGGGGCGGGGAAAAGTACTATTATCCGTCTTTTATGTCGTCTTTACGAACCGAGCAAAGGACGCATTCTCATAGATGGTATAGATATCCGAGAGGTATCTCAAGCGGAATTGCGACGTTACATGGCAGTCATTTTACAAGAAGGCTTTTTATTTGCTGGTGATGTGAAAAGTAACATCACTTTAGGAGACGGCTACACCTTCGACAAAATTCAACAAGCGGCAGAACGAACCAACATTGCTCAGTTTATTGAAGAATTGCCTCAAGGCTATGATACTCAACTTCGAGAACGCGGTACAAATATTTCTAGCGGTCAAAAGCAACTTTTAGCTTTTGCTCGTGCTGCTATTCGAGATCCGCAAATCTTAGTACTGGATGAGGCGACAGCAAGTTTAGATGTCGGGACAGAAGCTTTAGTTCAGAAGGCTTTAAATGAACTTTTAGTAGAACGCACTGCCATCATCATTGCTCATCGCTTATCGACAATTCGCAACGTGGATCGAATTTTTGTGTTGAAGCGGGGAGAATTAATCGAACAGGGCAGTCATGACGAGTTACTGAGTCAAGGGGGACTGTACGCGACTTTACACAATTTACAGATGTTCGGAAGTTGACCAGCCCTCCCTTGCAAGGCAGAAGGCAGAGGGCAGAGGGCAGAGGGCAGAGGGCAGAAGCAATAAGTAATCTTTTATACACGATTAGACTCTGTTCTCTGCCCTGCCTTGTCCAAACCGGGTACTCACCGCCCCCACCAAATCTTCGATTTGGTGGTCAACAATTGCGTGGCGCTTTCAAGCCCCCACTGATTGTCTTCCCGTGACTCATAGCTGCCTTTCTTCTTGACCGCAATCTTAAATAAGAGTTTTATATGCCTTTGGAGTGACTCCTGTGAATCTGTGAAAGAGGGTAGTAAAAATTGCTGTAAACCTACATAGGAGAGCAATATCAGCGATCCGCTTAAGCAACTGTTTCGAGCGCTCTACCCGTTGAAGCAACATATACTGATACGGTGCAACACAAGCGCGATCGCTTAAACAATCGGCAGAAGTAATATTGGCTCATGCCGACCTAAATACTTATTCTAAAAATAACCTTCAACGCAAGAAGTTTGTCATGCCAAAAATTGTTCGGTTTTATGAATTTGGAGATGCTGATGTTCTCAAGCTCGAAGAACAGCCATTAAGCGATCCAAAAGAAGGAGAGGTGCGGCTTAAAGTCGAAGCGATCGGCTTGAACCGAGCTGAAGTTGGGTTTCGGGCAGGCCAATATTTAGAATCGCCGGAAAAGTTTCCTTCTACTTTGGGTTATGAGGCGTCGGGAACAATCGATGCGATCGGCAGTGGCGTAACTGGATTTCAGATTGGCGATCGTGTAAGTACGATTCCAGCATTTTCAATGCGGAAATACGGCGTGTACGGTGAAAGTGCGATCATTCCGGCGATCGCAGTTGCCCATTATCCTGAAAACCTATCTCCTCAAGAGGGTACTGCAATTTGGATGCAGTATATTACTCCCTACGGTCCGCTCGTCGAGTACGGACAGGTGAAAGCAGGAGATTTCGTTTTAATTACGGCTGCGAGTAGTAGCGTTGGCTACTCAGCAATTCAGATTGCCAAAGCTGCTGGTGTGATCGCAATTGCCACGACTCGTGGAAGTACCAAAAAACAAATGCTGCTTGATAAAGGTGCAGATTATGTGATCGTCACCAACGAAGAGGATTTAGTTACCCGAGTCATGGAGATTACTAAAGGTAAAGGCGTTAATCTAATTTTTGATGCAGTTGCCGGAGCGTTTCTGGAAACCTTAGCAAATGCGGCTGCACCGGGAGCCACCATTTTTGTCTATGGTGCATTGAGTCCAGATGGTGTAACCCCGTTTCCGTTGTTTCAAGCATTGCAGAAAGGATTGAAAGTGCAGGGTTATACCTTGTTTGAAATCACAACCAATCCTGTGAAGCTAGAACATGCTAAACAATATATTTACAATGGGTTGGAGTCTGGAAAGTTAGTGCCGATTATTGACCGTACTTTCACTCTGGATCAGATTGTGGAAGCACATCGATATATGGAATCGAATCAGCAAAACGGCAAAATTATTGTCACGGTTCCATAATTTGTCCCAGATGGAGATGGTCATGATTAAGTTTGTCTAATGAGGATATTATGCAGTTTTTAGTAATTGCGCGAGTTGTTGAAAGAATTTCAATCGAACAAGTGTTGCCGCATGTGCAAGCTGAGGCAGAAGCAGTTTGGCAAAAATACTTAGATCAAATCCTGCGCTCAATCTATTACATTGCTGATATGAGTGGTGCCGTTCTAATGTGTGAGGCTTCAAATTTAGAAGTGATACAAGAAATGACTACACAGTTTCCGATGGCAAAAGCAGGGATTTTGAAATTTGAAATTCTACCGTTGATGCCGTACACCGGACTAGTACCGCTGCGGAGTTCGTCAAAAGTCACTCATTCAAAAGTCAAAAGTGTTATAAATCAAGGCTT
>CALMVQ010000235.1 GCA_937873135.1 uncultured Scytonema sp.
GCCGCGTGGCAAGGCACCCCCCGCCCACCATCTGTGCCAGTTGCGTAAGTCCTGAAAACAAACAGAGGCGGACAAAATTCGTGTAACCTTAAATCTTCAAAAGGACATATTAAGCAAGTATTTGTATGAATTGAATGATATTTGCACATCGTTGAATCAATGGAAGCTAAACTAAGCAAACAAAAAGAAAGATAAATCCGGGAGCAATGCGATTTTGTGGAATGAGCCGCCACAAAGCAACTTTTGGCGATCGCTGCCTAGTCATGGACTACCCCCAACGCTAGCCCGATTGTCTCATTCTATTTATCCAGAACTCACAGAGTTTTCTGTATTAGATTATCTAGAAACGCAGTTCAATCAGCGTCCTGCCATTTTCTACTTCAACGCTTTACCGATAATCTTGGGCTATGCCGCCTGAATGGATAAAGTCGAGCTGACATCCTGCTTGAAAATTCGCATCATAAATTTCAGCAAGTACCTTATAGTCTTCCAATTGCATTGTAGCAAAACGCTGAACTCCCACTTCTGTCATCGCGGCTTGTAGTTCCGCATCTGGCTGAAGTAAAACTGACTGAAGCTGTTGAATTAAGGATGCGTCGAGATGTTGAGATACGACTAAGGGTGGCATGGGAGAAGGTCCAAGTACTTCTACCACTCGTAAATGATAGGATTCGATATGGCGTAGTTCTTGTTCCAAGACAATACTATCAATTGCGGCGCAATCTGCCAGTCCCTCAGCTACCCAGCGAATTGAAAGCTGATGAGAACCTGACTGTATAACCTGACTAAAAAAATCTTGGGGATCTCCGCCTTCAATCAAGCGATAACGCAAAAGATTATAACCGCTATTAGATCCGAGATCGTTGTAGCACAGCGTTTTTCCCCTTAAATCCGTAAAAGTTTTTAGATTGCTAGCAGCGTTAACAATCACATCGGAAAAATAAATGGGACGGTTTTGATACCGTGGTGCTTGCATCACTGGAGCAACTAACGGTTGTAACTGGTTTGGGACACTTCCGGAATATCGAATCAGAGGTAATCCACAAATGAATGCTAAGTCTAGTTTATCTTGTAATAGCAAGGGGTCTTCTAGTGGATCGCATTCTCCTTGGTGAAGTTGTGTTTCGACTCCCAAGACGCGACCTAAATATGCAATTATTTCTTTGTAGAATCCAAACCAGTTGGGTGCTAGGTAGGATACAACTCGTAGTTTTTTTGATTCTGGCATTTTCCATCCAACAAAATATCAGATTGTTTAGAAGGTCCGCAATTCCAACAGTTGCGATCGCTTTCTACTTTGTCTAGAAAGAATTAATATGAACTTTTGCGGACTATCTATAAAATACGTATTATATTTGATATGGAGGTATAAAATGCTGAACTACAAAAAATCTCTTAGCTTGCTTGCTTTGTTGCCAATTGTTACCCTGCCACTGTGGTCGGGTGCGGCTCTAGCTGAGACTTTAAAGACCAAGAGTTTTAATATTAAAATTACAAGGAATTGTCAGGAAGGAAATGTAACTTGCAATAACGTCACATACTACGGAAAAAGTCTGAAAACAGGTGCCTCCGTTCGCCTCACTGGCAAAACGATCCACAAAACCTGTGCAGATGGTGTCACACCCTGTCGATTTCTTGGATACGAGTTCCGCAACAAACAGTATCTCTATCGAGTGACACAAGAAGGCTTGCTGCAAATCTATGAGCGAAACAGACTTATACTTGAAGAAAAAGGAGTATTGGCTAGTTAATTCTTTAAGTCACTATTTTTTCCACGGCAGCTTTGTGCCCATTTCAGTCATTGCTGAAAATACAAGGTAGATGACAAGTATACCAGCACTGATCAGAAAAAGAAGAATATCGTCCATATTACTGATTTAGCTATGAGTAAATAGCGGGTTTCGGTTCGGTGATGGTACACCACATTAGAATACACTGCGAGGGCGAACAGCTCCGTTAAAATCCGCTCTATAAATCATAAAAATTGTAGCAATTTTCAGTTGATGAGCGAAGAATTGGCTTGTCATCAAGATGACATGAAAGCTGCCGAACTACCAAAACTCTTGTACAGAAGAAAAACTGTGTGATCGCACTATCTTTAATGATAAAAATAATTACTTTATTACGGAAGTGGACAAAATTTAAGGCATTCCCACAATAACTTTATTCCTCCAGATCAGGAGTTTCAACGACTTCCTCCAAAATCAGTCTTTCTCATTTATGCACTCTATAGTTCAGTGCTTACGGATACCATTTAACCCGATAGTTTTTTCTCAGACTTGGAGGATTTGCATCGCTTTTCCCGCTGTAACATATCTTGCCATAATTTTCGGTGTAATTACTTATTTAAATATACTACATTTTCCAGAGAATTCCGGAAATTTATACAACCTAGTATTTATTTTGTCCTCTAGTTGTTACGGATACCATTTAACCCGGTAAAATCTAGTAACAAGTACTAAAATCTACTATGT
>CALMVQ010000236.1 GCA_937873135.1 uncultured Scytonema sp.
TTCGCGAGATAGCCTCGCGAATAATGTGTTTCTGCCAAATTGGGATGCTCCCGTCGCTGTCTGAGCCAAAGCGACTCCGTTCATCATAGTAAAGAGCGAAAGCATTATGGCTGAAACAAAAAGTTTGAGTTTCATGAAATTAAATATATAAGAGCGATTTTGAGCAACCCTTATATATTTATGCTTGTTCACTCTTGAAGATGTCAAGCCAACATCGCCAACCACTACTAGATCCCCGACTTCTTGGAGGATACAGCTGGCGAATAGGGGGTCTAACCCCACAAAAGTCAACCAAAGTTGGGAATCGCGCAATAATCAGCTTGTCAGATAACAAACTGGAGTGGAGACTAAAAGTCGGCGTGAGCGCCGATAACAGTTCAAATGTACTAAACCAAGTGGCTAGTGACACAAAGAAGACGCGGCGACGTGGAGAATCGCCTGTGTCTCCCGTGAGGAATGCACTTGGAGCATGCGAACGTATTCATTCGTGGAGAAAAAACTCTTGGGGACTTGAATCTATGAAGTGGTGCGCGTTTAAGTCACATACAGAGTGCCATCAAACCCTGTGACTGGCGACTGTCTCTTGGCGAGAGAGTAGATGGGATTTGACGGAGAACTACGATCAAACAAAGAAGTGCGATCGCCATGAGCATTGCATGTGATTGGGTGACGGTTGTCTACTGTCAAGTAAGAACAGAAGACAGTCGAGTCACCCAATCACATACTGAACAAAAAATCAACTCAAATGGCGTGTAGTACTGATGTACGATGCGTAAGTCCTTTGGGGGTTAAACCCCCCAGTAGAGTGAAAAGCAATTAGCTTGAAGATACAAAAAGTGAAGTATTTTGTTGCGTCTGCGTATGACACTGCATCCAAAAAATCAATGGGAAATACCACAGCAAACGGTACAAATAGCATGTGCATCCTTCCCGCGCGGGAATATGTATATGAAAATGTACGACGAAATAGGAACGTTATACGTAGACAATGATTTTGCGGAGCTATTCCCAGCGTTATGCGGACAATCAGCAATTTCGCCAGCCAAGTTGGCATTAATTACTGTCATTTGTCGCAACTCGAAAGTGTAGAAACATTACGAAAAATCTGGATTCAACAATACACATTTAACAATAGCGGATTAGTTTGGCGAAACCCAGACGTCGTTGGGTTACCGCCAAATTCAATTTGTATTGAATCCCCCTATGATATTGATGCGCGTAATAGTAGTAAACGAGATCTAAATTGGACGGGATATAAAGTACATCTCACAGAAACTTGTGATCACCTTTCACCGAATTTTATTACAAATGTAGTGTCAACAGCAGCCACGACGCAGGATGGAGAAGCCACAACGGTTGTTCATCAAAAGCTCAAAGAAAAAGACTTGCTCCCAGAGGAGCATTATGTAGATGCAGCATACGTTGATGCCAAAGAGTTGGTGGAAAGTTCTCAAACTTATCAAATTTCTCTTGTTGGCCCTGTGGCTGTTGATACTAGTTGGCAAGCAAAGTTAAAAACAGGCTTTGATGTTTCTGCGTTTATTATTGATTGGGACAAGCAAGTTGTTCAATGTCCACAAGGTTCTTTGAATCGTCTATGGCGTGAGACTCATGACTGTAATCACAATCCATTAATTGAGGTTGTGTTTGACCGCAAGACCTGCGCCCAATGTCCGCTGAGAAATAGTTGTACTTCTGCACAAACTGCTCCGAGGAAAATCAAGTTGCGACCTCGTGACGAATATGATGCACTCCAACAGCGTCGCCATCAACAACAAACTCCAGAGTTTGAGCAAAACTACGCACGTCGAGCTGGTGTTGAGGGTACTATTTCCCAGGCTGTAGGTAGATTTGATTTGCGCCGAACGCGATATTTTGGACTAGCTAAAACACATTTACAAAATGTTGCTATTGCTTGTGCAATTAATTTAAGTCGGTTTTTTGCTTGGTCAAACCATGTTCCTAAAGCTGGCACTCGCATTAGTTCATTTGCTCGATTACGTGTCCGGGGTGCTTAATTACTGTGCGTTCGCTTATTTTGAGATCGTCCGGGGAATTAAAGCCTTCATGCAAAAGGAAAAAGGAGATTTTTCAGTAACCCGTTATTTGTAAGTAAAATTTTTGACCATCACAGCTATGCTCCCAGAGGGGATTCTTTAAGGCACAGGGATACCATAAATCATAAAATGGCAAAAGCTCTGTGCGAGCCAAAAATGCCAGAATCGATTGCAGCACCTGGATTATAAGCCCTGCAAGGCTTAAATAAATCTGGCGGTTAAAAATGAGCGAACGTACAGTAATTAATCTGCTGTTTTTGATCATCAGCTTCTGTCCAAAGTACACTCAGGTTGTGCTTTGGTCTCAATTGTAATGCTCAAAAAAGTGTGATCGAGCATTACCCAATTATTGCTATGTTAACGTGAGCTTCTAACGAATGCTTTTCGTTAGAAGCTCACGTTATGTTTTTCTTAAACTAGTTTTCTCTTGGGGGGTTAGACCCCCTATTCGCCAGCTGTATCCGTAAGAGTTGTCGGGGATCTATACAAATCAACAACCGACTTCTAACTTCTAACAACCTTAATAGTATGCAAGCTAGGATCGGCACAACCGCTGATAAATCCACCCATTGCCTGTATATGTTGTAGATATTCCACTGTAGCTTTGCCGATCGCTTCTCCAGGCATTAAAACTGGAATTCCTGGAGGGTAGGGACAGATAATTTCCGCACAAATGCGATCACACGCCTTGGTTACAGCCACTGTTTCTGTATCGGCAAAAAAAGCAACTCTTGGGGAAATACGCCGAGTATTCTCCGCTATATTGGAAAAATCATCGCTTACAAGAGTTTTAAAGGTCGCAATTTTGTTCTCTGCTAAAGGGTGTGGGGGTAGAATTTGACAATATTCTTGTGCAAGGATGGTAAAACCTTCTACTAATCGGTCAATATCTTCTTGAGTATTGCCCAAGCTAATAATAAACGTGAGATGTTGCAGTGATGGTAATTCGGCTGTAATACCTAGCTGATGATTGAGAATTTCATCGGCTTCAAAGCCAGTCAAACCCAAGCCAGAAACCGTCACGGTTAATCGGGTAATATCTAAAGCCACAAAACCCGATCCCTGATTGCTCCCTAATCGGGGAGCCAGTGCCGTCGTGCGCATCTCAAGAGCGTTGAGGCAAGGAGCAGAGGTGGTTCCGATGTCCAAAACTGATAATCCGGGAATTTGGCTAATACGTGTTCTCGCTGCGTCTGCGAGTTGCAATGTGCGAGACATTAACTCTTTCCCGTACAGTGCCATTTGTTGGCGGGCAGCATCTAAAGAAGCGAGAAGTAAATAACTGGGACTGGTAGACTGTATTAACTGCAACGCTTTACTGATGCGATCGCTCTTGATCCTATTTCCTTGTACGTGCAGCATCGATGCTTGTGTCAAAGCACCAAGGACTTTATGAATGGATTGTACTGTTAAATCGGCACCTGCAGCTAAAGCTGAAGTAGGCAGTTGGGGATGAAAGGCAAAATGTGCGCCGTGTGCTTCGTCTACAAGCAGTGGGATATTGTATTGATGGGTAAGAGAGGCGATCGCACTCACATCACCACAGGCTCCGTAGTAGGTAGGATAAACCATCATCACTGCTTTAGCGTCAGGATGCTGTTCTAATGCCGTTTCTACGCTGTTAGGGATGAGACTGTGGGCAATATCTAAAACTGGGTTGTATTCTGGATTAATAAAAACTGGCAAAGCTCCAGAGAGAATTAAACCAGCGATCGCTGAAGAGTGTACATTGCGCGGCAAAATAATTTTATCTCCCGTGCCACAAGTTGCCAGAATTGCCGCTTCAATTCCACAGGTAGAACCATTGACAAGAAACCAAGTACGTGCTGCGCCGAATGCTTCTGCTGCCAGTTGTTGGGCTTCTTGAATAACGCCTTGGGGAGCAAAGAGGTTATCTAGTTCATCTAATTCTGGTAAGTCAGCGCGAAACACTGCCTTACCGAACAAATCGGCTAAAGGTTGAGAAATGCCTTGTCCCTGCTTATGTCCTGGAGTGTAAAACGGGGCATGAGGATGTGCTGCACAAGCTTTTAAGGTGTCTAATAGAGGTGTTTGGTTTTGATTGAGCATTTTTGATAAATGAACCACTAAGGACGCCAAAAAGGAAGGACCTCAAGAATAGTTATATAGAATAACTATTTTGGGGGATGTTGGCAGTGTTGCTTGTCATCTAGGTTGGTAAAGTTGAATAATTTGAGAAAATTTACTATGATTTATCCCAATCCTGGTCCCTTACCTGAGCCTTCAATTCCCAATCCCGAACCAAATCCGCTACCGAGTCCCACACCCGAACCAATACCGAGTCCAGTACCCGAACCAGTTCCTAGTCCGATTCCCCAGACGGTTCCAGGAACAATTCCGCAAACAATTCCCACTCCTATTTAACCATTCTCTTTCCCCCTCTCCCCTAACAGCGAATCTATTGGTGGGGTACTATAAAAATTGATCTCAAACCAAAACTCTAAACCCCAAAATGTTACGAGCTGGAATTGTCGGACTTCCCAACGTTGGAAAATCTACTTTGTTCAACGCCTTGGTTGCGAATGCCAAGGCAGAGGCTGCTAACTTTCCCTTTTGTACGATTGAACCAAATGTCGGTGTAGTCTCAGTACCAGATGAGCGGTTAAGCGTTCTTGCAAAAATTCACAGTTCCTTACAGATTATCTCCGCGCGTGTTGAGTTTGTCGATATTGCCGGTTTGGTTAAAGGTGCCAGTCAGGGAGAGGGACTGGGTAATCAATTTTTGTCCCACATTCGGGAAGTTGATGCGATCGTTCATGTGGTGCGTTGTTTTGAGAATGACGACATCATCCATGTTGCCGGTTCAGTAGATCCTCTTAGGGATATTGACATTATTAATCTAGAGCTTGGTTTATCTGATTTATCCCAAATTGAGCGACGTATAGAACGCACGCGTAAACAAGCTCGTACTAGCAAAGAAGGACAATTTGAACTGGCACTTTTAGAAAAACTAGCTGCTGCATTAAATGCGGGTAAATTAGTTCGACAGGTGAGTTTGACGGAAGAAGAAGCCGAATTGATTAAAGGATTTGAACTGCTGACAGCTAAACCAATTATTTATGCGGCTAATGTATCTGAAGATGACTTAGCAACGGGGAATGAATACGTAGAAAAAGTCCAGCAAGTTGCAGGTACTGAAAATGCACAAGTGGTCATAGTTTCCGCACAGGTAGAATCAGAATTGGTTGAGTTACCAGAAGAAGATAGAGCCGATTTTCTAGCATCTTTAGGTGTCAAAGAAGGTGGATTAAAATCTTTGATTAGCGCAACTTACACTCTGTTAGGTTTGTGCACTTATTTTACATCAGGCCCCAAAGAAACCCGTGCTTGGACGATTCATGCTGGAATGTCAGCACCGCAAGCAGCAGGTGTGATTCACAGTGATTTTGAACGGGGATTTATTCGTGCTGAAACTGTTGCTTACAACGATCTAGTAACTTCCGGATCGATGAATGCTGCTAAGGAAAAAGGATTAGTTCGTAGTGAAGGAAAAGATTACATCGTTCACGAAGGCGATGTGATGCTGTTCCGGTTTAATGTGTGAACACAAGCATTTAGCTATTGTGCTACTTGCCTTGAGCTGTAAACTCCTTCGGGAGCTTTCAGCACTTTTTTTTGTAAAAATAACAAAACTTAAAGTAGTAGAGCCACATCTTTACGCTTTTTAACTGCCTAAATGTAAAGAAGGTTACAAATAATCACAACTTAATAAAGTGTAATGCGAATTCTTATTAAATGGTTTTAATGTAACGATTTACTGGCGTTTGTAGCCTGTTGATAAATCATCATTCCGGCAGTTGAACCTTTAAAGTTGAGAAATTTAGTATGAGCAGCAATTTAGCAACCAAATTGCGTGTAGGGACAAAAAAAGCCCACACGATGGCAGAAAATGTTGGTTTTGTCAAGTGCTTTTTAAAAGGAGTGGTAGAGAAAACCTCCTACCGCAAACTAGTCGCTAATTTCTACTTCATCTACTCAGTCATGGAAGAGGAGATGGAAAAGCACCGCAACCACCCGATTATTTCTAAAATTAACTTTCCCCAACTTCACCGCAAGCATAGTCTAGAGCAAGATCTGAGCTTTTACTTTGGTGCCAACTGGCGGGAGCAAATCCAGCTATCAACGGCGGGAGAAGCTTATGTACAGCGCATCCGGGAAATATCTGAAAAACAACCAGAATTGTTAATAGCTCACTCCTACACCCGTTACCTTGGCGATCTATCCGGTGGACAGATTCTTAAAGGCATTGCTCAAACGGCAATGAACATTACTGATGGGCGAGGAGTCGCGTTCTATGAATTCGCTGACATTCATGACGAGAAAGCATTCAAAGCTAAATACCGTCAGACGTTAGATGAATTACCGCTTGAGGAAGCAATGCAAGAACGCATTGTCGATGAAGCGAACGCTGCCTTTGGGATGAACATGAAAATGTTCCAAGAATTGGAAGGCAATTTGATTAAAGCGATCGGTCAAATGTTGTTCAACACCCTCACGCGGCGTCGGACACGCGGCAGTACTGAATTAGCAACTGCTGAATAGAATTACGACAAATTAATCTTGTCGTTCATTGTAGGGGCAGCACCCTTGGGATTACCTTAGCAGAGTAGGGCAATCTTGGGGAGGTTGCCCCTACAGTCTTCATTAACTACTGCCCGAAGCGCTCGTGTAAGATAAGTAATATCAAGTTCGGATAATCACTTAAAAGAGCGTTGGTGGTTATTTGTTAATGGTTGATGGTTAATTGCAATTAACAATTAACTATTAACAACCCTCAAAATATTATAAGTATTTAACCGTACATGATATAATGCAATTTCTTCTACCCCTCTCCCTAAAGGGTAATATAAAGCAGAATAAACCTCTACGCCTAGTCATGCAAGGAGTGGGGACTCGATTTGAGCAATTTTATGATCGTCCTTGGCAAGCAGAAGAAGTACAGCACACCAGCTTAGTTTTTATCGGTCGCGATTTGAAATCCCTTGACATCTCAGTTAATCAATTTATAACTTATTTCTTCCTCACTCCCCACTTCCTCTCATGACAATCTCTCAAATCTTCAATATTGCCAATCTTTTTGTTTTACCTTTTTGGTTGTTAATGATTTTTCTACCCAAGTGGAAAGTCACGCAACGAGTGATGGAATCGTATATTCCTTTTGTTCCCTTAGCAGTAGTATATTCGTATTTGTTCGTAATCAGTATTACACCTGAAAACGCTCAAGCTTTATCAAATCCTCAATTAGCCGATATTGCTAAATTTTTTGCTGATGAAAAAGCCGCTGCAACTGGCTGGATTCATTTTTTAGTGATGGATTTATTTGTTGGACGCTACATTTATTTACAAGGACAGAAAACTGGAATTTGGACAATTCACTCCCTGGCACTTTGTTTGTTTGCTGGTCCTTTAGGTTTGCTTTCTCACATCTTAACTTACTGGATAACTCAGGCATTTTTTCCGCGTTCTACTAATGATGTGGCAGCGATCGCAGAATAAAAGCCATCGTAGATTTTGTTGGTTAATGATGCTCCCGGACGAGATTGATCTATTGACGCTAGAAACCCGATTTCGCCGTAATCAGGTTTCTAATTTCTGTGCGTTTCATTGAGTAAGACTATTTCAAACAAGAGTCTGCATCCAATAAGCGTTACTTTTTAGGTTTACGCTTAAGGCTGGAAAGTTTATACACTTATTGTTTAACTGCCGAGTGTACGCTTACTGGATACTTACAATTAAGAACCTTTAGCGTCTTTATAGTCAGCATCTACCCAACAACGCGGTAAACTT
This sequence comes from uncultured Scytonema sp., assembly GCA_937873135.1. Lineage (GTDB taxonomy): Bacteria > Cyanobacteriota > Cyanobacteriia > Cyanobacteriales > Nostocaceae > Rhizonema. The sequence continues at coordinate 7,866 of CALMVQ010000236.1, forward strand.
TCGCCTGAAGGAAAAATTAGATTATCCTTTTTGTGAGATTCTGGTTGCTCTTCTTCTTCACCTGCTTGTTTTTTTGCTTGGACGGCATCTTTATTGGGATTTATCAAATCTTGAACATCAAGAAGTTCTACCAATGCCTTCGTATCTTTGAGTTGTAGAAGCATAGAATTAACCTACTATAGAAAGGGTTGACCGAAAGCATTAAGAGCAGCTATACAGTCAGTTATTTAAACATTTAAAAAACCTTAGCTTAACCTCTAAGGCCATAGATGCTGATAACTGACTGCTGATGGCTGAATGCTGAAAAAATTACATTCCGCGCTGATATTTTTCCACTAGATCTACGAGACTGACTTGACATTGTAATGGCAGTAAATCAATCAGAGAAAGTTCTCTTCTACCGCCACCAATTTTGACTTTAATGGATTCTAAGACTTTTGTTACTGCGTCTTCGTCCACAGTCTTGTCAGAGGTAATTAAGGGATACATTTGTTCAGCTACTAAATTATGCAGCTTAGCGTCAGATAAGTAAAGATGCCACTTAGCGATATCTATGTAGACGTTCTCACCAATTTCAGCAGCAAAAGCTTCCAGTAGTTCTGTAGTGTTAGTCTTCGCCATAAAAATACCCCTAATTAACGAACACGAACTCTCACTCAACTTAAGATTATTATTTGTCAGCCGAGACTGATACCACCACAAGTTACAATCACATCAACATCATCAATCCATCTTCAGGTAGATTTGGATGGCGTTTCTGAGTAATTGGCGATCGCTGAAATATAAGTCAGATGCACTAAGAGGATTATTATCCAACCAGCTGTGAGAGGAGGTAGCCATTGCCAGGTTACTGCTTTTAATGTCTGGAAAAACCACAACCCAGAATTAATTAAGGCGGCGAGCGCCACATGTACAGCAAAATTCATTCGGTCGTCCAACTTGCGGTAAGCTGGGTCATTGCGATCGGGTTTACGAGGCCAACGAGGAGGCATAAATATTTACAGAGATTCTCAAATGAATAAAATACAGATTTAGAGGAGTCAGAAGTAGGTGTAGGTTTAAGCTACATAACATATCAGCAAATACGGTATCAGTGTTAAACCTGTCCGTACAAAAGCCAGGAACAGCAATATTTTGAGTTCTTAACTCCTTAAGTAACAATATATATGATCGGTCTCAATTTGAGAATTTTTACGAGTGCTGTCATTAAAAGAAATTTGGTGAACCTGGAGTTAAGAATAAAAACGCTCATGTTAAAAGCGACTTTCCTAATAGATTTGTTCAAAATCCTCTCCCTCCCTCCCGAGCAAGTTAGATGTTTAAGAGCCTGCTAATTCCCTAACTACTGCAAGAAATGCGTGTAGTACAGGGGACAGGTTATCTCGTTGCCAAACGATCGCCAAGGCAACTTCTGGTGATGACGGGTGCAACTCACGATACACTACTCCAGGTCGCTGGAAATGTTTGACGGAAGCAGAGAGTAAGGCAACCCCCAACCCCGCCGCCACAAAACCCAGCATGACTTGCATCTCATTCACTTCTTGAGTCACCTTTGGACTGAAGCCAGCCTGTAGACATAAAGCTAAGACTTGATCGTAAAGTCCACAGCCACTTTCGCGTTGTGCCATTACGAAAGGTTCGTTAGAGAGTGCTTTGAGCGGTACTTTGGTTTGACTTGCCAGTGGATGGGTTTCAGGCAAAGCTAGTACCAGAGGTTCCTGTAAAACAGCTTCAACAACCAGTTCTTTGTCCTTTCCCTTAAGTGGTGGGACAATGAATCCGGCTTCTAGCTGACCAGCGTGTAAAGCCTGTACTTGTTCACCTGAAGTCATGACCAGAACCACCAGTTCTACCCCAGGATAGCGATCTCGGTAAGCTTTGAGAGAGGTAGGGACAATATCATAAGCAGAAGATCCCTCAAAGCCGACGACAAGCCGACCAATTTCGCCTCGACTTGCTCGCTGTGCCACCCGTATACTTTGTCCAACTTGTTCTATGATCCGGCGGGACTCTTCAAGAAATAATTTCCCGGCGTTTGTTAATTCAACTCGGCGTTTAGTTCGGTAAAAGAGTTCTACGCCTAACTCCTGCTCAAGTTGGCGGATTTGCCGAGTTAGTGGCGGTTGGGCCATGTTCAACCGTTTGGCTGCTCGACTAAAGTTTAATTCTTCTGCCACCATCAGAAAATATTGTAGCTGTCGAAACTCCATATTTAACAAAAATTGCACAATACCTGAAAGGTATTAATAAAGTTCAAAACTGATATTAAACAAGGGTATATCTATTTCTTAAGGTACATATATCGAAGGTCTTTCTTAGTAGAGAATTGCGAAGAGACAAGCCTGTCCCAACGTCCAGTCATGTCAATCCTCGTCTTAAATACCTTTTTTGATCGGGAAGAAAGCTTAATCGAGACTTACAAAGCTTGTGGACTGGAAGACTTTGTCGTCCTAGTTGCAAGTGAGAAATAAGCGCTATCGAAAATTGACTAACCTTTATGGAGCACTTAGTAGATGAAGATGTTCGCGGGAAAAGTTGTGCTGATTACTGGGGGAAGTTCTGGGATCGGACGAGCCACAGCGGTCGTGTTTGCCCAAGAGGGTGCTAAAGTCGTTGTTGCCAGTCGGCGTGAGGACGAAGGTCAACAGACCGTGCGTCTGATTGAGGAAGCTGGCAGTGAGGGTATTTTCGTCAAGACTGACGTTTCACAAGCGGAACAAGTCAAGGCAATGGTTGAGAAAACAGTTGCGACTTATGGTCGCATTGACTGCGCTTTCAACAACGCAGGTTTCGACGGTCAATATGCCCCACTCGTTGAACAGACCGAGGAGAATTGCGATCACATACTTGATATTAATGTCAAGGGTGTGTGGTTGTGCATGAAGTACGAGATCGAGCATATGCTTTCAAGTGGTCGTGGTGCGATCGTCAATACCGCCTCAATCTTTGCGAATGTCGGTTTTCCCACAGGCTCGATTTATGCAGCTAGCAAACATGCAGTGATGGGATTAACCAGGTCGGCAGCACTAGAATACGCCAAATCCAACATCCACATCAACGCAGTCGGCCCAGGTGATATCCAAACCGAGATGGTAGAACGCGGTCTTGCTTCTATGCCAGGAGGCAAACAAGCTTACGAAGCAACCCGCGTGATGGGTCGCCTGGGTCATGCAGAGGAGGTGGCAAAAGCCGTACTGTTTCTGTGTTCAGACCAAGCTTCATTTACAATCGGTCAAATGCTGATGGTTGATGGCGGCTACACCGTGCAGTAAAAGGCTGCGCTCAAATATAAGCGCAAAGAAGGAATTTTGTCAACATAGGTGAGACAACTCGATATATAGCCGAGTGATGCAGACTGAATAGAATAGCCTGAATGATATCATGTCAGGTAACACACCCATGCGGAAAAGAACCCCTCCCCGCTTGCGGAGTGGGGTTGGGGAGCTCTTCGGGCATGAGGCGTTTTCCCACGCCCAGGCGACTGGCGTGGTGGGGTGCAGTGTCTAAAGAAATTATGGTTAATTAACCGGACATGATATGAGTAGGCTTTATACCCACCTATGTAGTTTTTATTAATACTTCAAACCGAAGAGCCGGATGCCAACTCGAGCAAAGACGCCACGCATGAAGGAAAGATCTGCCTTTTTTTGTAAGTGAATATGAAGTTTAGCAACTGATGCTACCCCTGCATTCACTTTCTCGTCTATTCTCTGTGAGCGACTCGGGCGGATATTGTCAAGTACCATGATGAAAGTGAGAACAATGGTTAACCAACAAAATGCAGAACGTTTGATTTTAGTGACTGGGGCGACAGGCAAGCAGGGTGGTGCAGTAGCGCATCACCTTCTCTCTGGTGGCTTCCGAGTGCGCGCTCTCACGCGTGACAGTACCAAGCCTAAAGCCCAAGCGCTAGCTGAACAGAGATCTGAAGTTGTGGAAGGAAACTTAGATGATCGCGCCGCTATTGAAGAGGCACTTAAGGGAGTTTATGGTGTCTTTTCAGTTCAGAACTATTATGAATCTGGCTACGAAGGCGAGGTGCGTCAAGGAGTGACCCTTGCAGATGCTGCAAAAGCCGCGAATGTACAGCACTTCATTTACAGTTCTGTTGGGAGTGCCTACCGAAAGACGGGAATCCCGCACTTTGATAGTAAGTGGGAAGTTGAGGAACACATCCGCACTATAGCTCTTCCTTACACAATTGTGCGACCAGTTGCTTTAATGGAAAACTGGGAGGGGCAACGTAAAGAGATCTCCGATGGCAAACTTGAATGGCCGCTTGACCCTGACAAAAAGCTTCAGCAAGTCTCTGTTGATGACATTGGTGCGATCGTGGCGATCGCCATAGAACACCCAGATCGGTGGCTGAGTCGCGAGGTGGATTTGGCGGGAGACGAATCTACTATGCCACAGTTAGCGCAAATATTTAGCGATGTTGTTGGTAAGCAGGTGAACTACATCCAGATCCCGTGGGAGCAGTTCCAGCAATCCACAGGCGAAGAAATCACCATAATGACTAAATGGTTCAATCAGGTGGGTTACGAAGCTAACATTCCGGCGCTACAAGCAGAGTATCCGCAGCTGACCACCTTTGACCAGTACCTCCGCCATCATTACTGGCAAGCGCCTTAGCCTACCTTTCTACGTTTATGCTAATGCCGGAATTGCACCTGCATAACAAGTTTTTAGGCTTTAAAGAATAAGTGTAAATTTAGTAAACAAAGTGAATCAAGAAATGGTGAAGAAGATGTTAGAAACAACATCTTCGATTGGCGGCAGAAAAAAAACAAGAAGAAGAAAAAGACATCAGTGAATCAGCCACAGGTGGGGTAGATTCACCGAGTGGACTGACGTTGGGTGAAGCCCTTCTCGCAGACTAGGGACTTCCAAATAAAAAAATAATCAATCTGCAAGGGGGGAGCATTCTAGCAGGGGGAATAGAAGAAGTAGGTCGAGTTTGAAAATTGGATAATTTATTTCTTGGAGTTCCCCTACCCGGAGAGCAAGCCAGAAAATCGGGGAAAATTAATATTAGATGCTACTTGTGTTCCAGGTGATATCAGCTATCCCACAGATTTAGGGATATTAAATTAACCTAGAAAGCAGACAGAAAAGATTATAGACTCTCTTTATGAACAGGTAAAGGATCAATTAGATAAAAAACCAAGAACGTATCCTTGAGATAGCGAGAAAAGATTATTTAGAAGTAGCGAAGAAACGTCGCGTATCCGAAAAAGATAGGGGAAAAGCGATTAAAGAAAGATGTACTATCATGAGCGGTCCTCCTTTGGGAAGACCTCCAACTGATGTGAGTAAAGAAAAAAAGAAACGGGCTTTAGAATCCGAGAGGATTCGTAATTGTATTGAGGGAAAATTTGGTTCGCCAGTGCGTTGGGCGGGTTCCCCGACTTGAAGCAACTGGCGCTAGCGTAGCGGTAGCGAGTCTTCTCCCAAGGGGAGACGCAATCATGCGAACGAGCGTCACCCGTAAGGGACAAGCTAAAAGAAGATTGAGTTTGGGTAAAGTGATGGCTAAACTTTCTCATACTTCTCGCTCCTGCAATTGCTATGACTTTTGAGCGTCATGAATCTTTCTACTCAGATCTCACGGCTGTTTTATGCTTTTTTCTGTCTCTTTTTGAAAACTACACCTTCTTTACAGTTTACCATGATTGAAATTTATAGTTTGTCAATTTGCTGATAACAGAAACTTATGCTTAACCGTTGTCAAGCAACTAATCAATCCCTATACGGATTGCGCTTTTTGCAAGTTGTATGCTTATATGAAACTTATTAATTTGGTTGACAATTATCAACTAATTTATTATGCCAGAGTTTGCTATATAAACAAATGAGTGTCTTTATTTCAATGCAGAAGTCCTAGTAAACTTAAACTATGTCTGTAGGGGATCTTAAATGTTAAAAGACAACTCCTTACGTATAATCAAGCTTCTAAGTATAGCCTTTATAGCTTCCGTTATTACCACCGGCTGCAAAGGACGAGAAACGGAAGCCAAAGCAAGTGGACCGCCAGCAATTCCTGTGAAGTTGCTCTCGCTACAGTCAAGTGCGGTAGAAGACAGTTCGGAATTTGTCGGTTCGT
>CALMVQ010000237.1 GCA_937873135.1 uncultured Scytonema sp.
AAGCTTTTTACCTATTTCAGATGGGTGGGTTATTTCCGCCGCTCTGTACTAGACACAACTCGCGGAAATGATCGCCTCTTTGTTCAAAATTAGCATACTGGTCAAAACTTGCACAAGCAGGAGAGAGTAATACCACGGATGCTTGATGCTGTTTCGCCAATTCTGCGGATTTGGGAATCGCCCTTTCCATTGTTTCCACTATTTCGTAGTTGGAATACCCCACATCTTTGAGACGTTGGGCAAATATCGGTGCTGCATTACCAATAAGCAAGACAAAAGCAGCTTTAGCTTTAATTTGCGCTATCCAAGCAGTATCATCACCGTCTTTCGCTTCGCCACCGGCAATTAAAATAACTGGACTTTTTACAGAAGCTAAACCAACTTCAGCCGCATCATAATTAGTTGCTTTGCTGTCATTAATAAAATCAATACCTTCCCAAGTACAAATGTGTTCTAGGCGATGGGAAACGCCGGGAAATTCCCTAATGGCATGAGAAATCGCATCTTGATCAATTCCCGCCAACCTTGCTACGGCTACTGACATCAAAAGATTTTGCAGATTGTGTTCTCCCACCATCCGTAAAGTGGAGGCTTCCACAATCCGTTTATCTGTCACAGAGGTTGCATCTCTAGTTTCTACCACCCAACCGTCTTCAATATAGAAACCTTTATTACCTATGAGAGAATTTTTGCCTTTAACACTCGTCCAATAGGCATTTGGCCAATAATTCAAACCCAGTTTGCTCAAGTATGCATCATCACCATTAAACACTTGCAATTCGGACTGATGCAAGAGATGCGCTTTAATAGCGTAGTAGTTTTCTAAAGTTTTATGACGGCTGAGGTGATCTGGCGTGAAAGTTGTCCAAACACCAATTCGGGGTTTTAAAGAAGGAGACGACTCTATTTGATAGCTACTTATCTCTGCAATCACCCAATCGAGATGATTTGGGATTTCGGATTTTTCGGAAAATTGCACCTGAGTCGGTGTTGGCGACTGGTTTACCTCTGTAGACGAGAAGCGGTAGGGTTTTCCTTCTTGGCTAGGGGTTTCTTCTCGCCTCTTAGACGAAGACAAAGCGACTTCGCAAGCTGCATAGCCGATATTACCGCAGGCGGGAGCGTTTAATCCTGCGGCTTGAAAGATTGCCGCTACTAAGGAGGTTGTGGTGGTTTTTCCGTTAGTTCCGGTAATTGCCACCCAGGGAACAGATTGTAAATGTTGCCATGCAAGATCCATTTCTCCCATTGTTTCAATGCCCAATTTTCGTGCTTTGACTAACAAAGGCATATCCCAAGGGACACCAGGACTTACGACAATTAATTGAGGTAAATTGGAATTTTCTAATTCCAAAGAATATCCTAATTTAACTGTTATTTGTTCTGTAGCAAGTTCAAGTTGTTGAGCGAGAAGATTTTCGGAGGTATTGCGATCGCTCAACTCTACCTCCCAACCTTCTCTTTTCAACAATCTCGCCGCAGCAACACCTGACTTTCCTAATCCTATTACATGAGCTTTGGACATAGACTGTGGGCAGAGCTTCCTGGTCAAGCGATCCTTATCCTAGCGTGTATTTACATCAATGACACAACGTTTTGTTGACTTATGCTACATTTTTTTTACGATCGCGCCAAAATCTGCCAAAACACGGGCGTTGTTCCGAAGTAATCCCAGTAAATTTAACCGATTTTGCTTAATATCTGGATTTGAGTCCATTACTAAAACGCTTTCCGCACCATCAAAAAAGTTACTGACTGTAGGAGTAATCTGCTCTAATGCTGTGACTAACTGCATGTAATTTCGCGAACTCTGTGCGGCGACAGTTTGGGGCATTAAATCTAGTAAAGCGTTGTAAAAAGCTGCTTCTGAAGGCTTTTGAAAGAATTTTTTACGAATGTGTTGTGATGGTTCTAATTCTGTTGTCGGCAAATCTCCTTGGGAAGCTAAACGAGTGGAACGATTCACGGTTTCGTAGATTTTTTCCAAAGTTCCACTGTTGCGAATTTGTTGCAGAAATAAAGCGCGATCGCGCACATCCAATAAATCTTTCAACGCCCGTTCTGCATATTCTGGGTCATTTTCGCCTAAAACTGCGTTCACCAAATCATAATCAATTTGATGTTCTTCTTGCAATAAAGTGCGAATACGTTGTCGGAAGAAATCTTGCAAAGCGGCAATTAATTGTTCCTTATCCTTGTGACGTTCATCAGCAAAATCTGTGCTAATTTGCTTTATTAAATCTTGTAAATTAATCAGCAAATTAGCTGCCCAAGTTATATTGATAATAGCATTAGCTGCTCGACGCAAGGCAAAGGGGTCAGAGGAACCTGTAGGTATCATCCCTAAACCAAAAATACTTACCAGTGTGTCCAGTCTATCTGCCAAGCCGATAACTTGACCTGTTAAACTTTGCGGTAAAGTATCATCTGCGCCTCGTGGCAAATAATGTTCAAAAATTGCTGTGGCAACTGCTTCTGATTCGCCACCAACTAAAGCATAATTTTGTCCCATGATTCCCTGTAGTTCAGGAAATTCATAAACCATTTGAGTCACCAGATCAGCTTTACACAATAAAGCGGCTCTTTTAATATTCTCCCTTTCTGCTCCTACCTGTAATTGTTCTATGATTTGCTCCGCAATCTTGCACACTCGATCTACTTTCTCACGCAAAGAACCCAAGTCCTCTTGGAAAGTCACTTTTTCCAACTGTGGCAAAAAGCTTTCCAAAGGCTTGGATAAATCTGTTTTGTAGAAGAACTGTCCATCAGCTAAACGAGCACGGATGACTCTTTCATTTCCGAAAGCAATGATATCTGACTTCGCTGGATCGCCGTTAGAAATTGTGATGAAATAGGGAAGTAATTCTTTATTGTTGGCGGCTTTGAACACTGGAAAATAACGCTGGTGACTCACCATCACGGTAGTCGTCACCTCGGTAGGCAAATTCAAAAATTCTGATTCAAATTTGCCCACAACCGTTGAAGGCCATTCAACCAGGTTCGTCACTTCCTCTAACAAATCTGGGTAAATTTCTGTATAGCCATCCAAGTTGTGTACTGACTCGTTCACCTGCTGTTTAATAGTCATTGCCCTTTCATCGACATCAACGGCAACAAATGCTGATCGCAGTGCGGTAATATAATCAGTAGCTTGTGGAATGGTCACGATTTCTGGATGCAAGACGCGATGACCAGAAGAGATGCGATCGCTCTTGATCGTCTCCGAACCATTCACTAATTCTATTGGTAGTACACCATCATCTAATAAAGCAACTAACCAGCGAATCGGTCGGGAAAACTTCGCCTCTCCATCACCCCAGCGCATCAACCGCTTACCCTCTAAACCAAAAATCCACTCTCGCACAAGTTCTGTCAGAATTTCTGCTACACTACGACCTGGAATAACCTTCTGCACAAAGATAAAATCCCCTTTGTCAGTGGGGCGAACTTCTAAAGCGTCGAGTTCCACACCTTGCTTTTTAGCAAAGCCTTGTGCTGCTGGCGTTGGCTTGCCATCTTTAAAAGCTGCTTGTGCGGGGGGGCCTTTGATTTCCTCTTCGCGATCTGGTTGCTGCAATGGTAGTCCTTCGATCAGTACCGCCAGACGCCGGGGAGTCCCGTAAACTTTCACGGCTTCGTTTGTTAGACTGTGTGTCTCCAGAGTTTGGGGAATGTGCGATCGCCACTGTGCGATCGCGTCACTTAAAAAGCTTGCAGGTAGTTCTTCTGTACCGACTTCCAATAAAAACGCAGGCATAGGACACTGTTCTGTTTAAAATACGAGGCTTAACTATATTAATCAATTTCAATAGTTTACCGTGCCAGCAGAACTTGTATTCATCTTTTTGAATAAGTACTCCTACTCCAATCAGAGCAACCCATGAGGGGTTTATGATGATTTATTCGTAGACACTTATGATCGTGATGAAAAGGAGATACTTGAGTCCTTCGAGCAAGGGGAATGGGTATCTGTAAAGAACGTTACCGACGAGAAAGATCGGTATCAAAAGGCAGCACAAGCAAGCATCAAGAAGGACAAGCATGTCAATATCCGTCTCTCCTCTAATGATCTAGAAACCATTCAGCGCCTTGCTGTCGAGGAGGGGCTTCCTTTCCAGACTCTTCTTTCAAGCATTATTCATCGGTATGCAACTGGACACTTAATCCCCGTCGCCACCGACTTTGAAACTTAACTAGTAACGGTTTTATGGAATAAATGAAACATCTTGGACTTCCACTCTCTAGGCTCATATCTTGCACCTATGCGTACAAACACAGGCAATTTCAAGATATCAATGATAAAGATACCTTCTTTTTCTCGGCTTTTCTAGATAGGTCAAGGGTACTCGGTTTCATACTGAGTAATTAAACTCTATCAATTTTTCCAGGTGCAAGATGTGAGTAGGGGCAAAATGTCATTTTTTCTTAGATCCCCGACTTCGTAAAAGTTGTCGGGGATCTCGTTTTTCACGAATGATTTAGGACTGCTATAGTTAAAGTGTGATTTATACTAAGTATTTTTACTGATAAAAACTTTTAGTTTTTCAATAAAATCTTTCCGACTTCTTGACTTTTATCAATTATATTGAACTTACAAACAACCAGGTTTGTGTTTCTACCACTAAATCACGCAAATTCGAGTTTCCTTTATTACAATTATGACTAAGAAAAATTAAATATTTTCTCTAGCCATCTCTAAAGAGTCGAGGCTTTTCCCAAGGGGAAACTCTTACGCGAAAATGCCATGCTTTTTAGGTAGGTGGCTATTGAAATTTTAGAGGAATTGACAGAAGCGGCTAGGCAGCTTTACAATGCATGTCTTGGGGAGTCAATGACTTGCATGGACTTAGTAGGTAAGCCTTACCAAAAAGAAAAGAATTATGTTTCTGACGGCTTGATTGAACTTGACCTTATATTAATCAAATACCTTTAAAAATGCCAATACTAAATTACGATTTACCAGCAGCACAATAGCACGCCCAAGAAAGGGCTAGATTGTTCAATATTGGTAAACATCCTGCTTTTGTATATGGTCAAATTGCGAGTATTGCTTATAGTAATAATTTTGTTTTAATAACTAATAATATTTCTGAGTTTGAGTTGTTTAATGATTTAATAATTGAAAACTGGTTTGTTAGTAAAGGTGTGGTTTAAGTTATGAGTAAATGTCAAGGGTATTTTTTTGATGGTCTATAGCAATCCTATTTGAGTTACAAACTTTGGCTGTTCAGATCCAAGGGCAACTTCTGCGAAGTCGGGTATCTTGGCGTTTACGAATCATTTAGGATTACTATATAGCGTTTCCTAAGCAACTGAGGTACACTCAAATCTTTTTGAACAAGGTTAGTAGCTTTGAAAACGTACCTCACTAGGTCGGGAACCGCTATATATGTATTTTCGGCTTGGCGAAGATGTACAATTTCGTATTGTTACCAATAGTATAAGTACTGTTCAAAATTTTTAGCTTTTCATTAAAATCTTTCCGACTTCTTTACTTTTATCAATTATATTAAATTTAAAAGCGTCGGCGTAAGTAGTTCCTATCTGCGCGACTAACTGAACCGTATTGTTATATAGGGTGCAGACTAATGTGAACAATTAACAGCTAATTGCCCTCATAATGAAAAGGCTAGTTTACGCTGCTGCATTCAACTTATTAATGGTGAATGTATGTATTGCCGATTCAAGAACCAATGGGCATGAGGGCTACTGCAATAAGCCCCTACGGTGTGGTCGATTTACCTAAAAGCCGCTATGATAACCAACATTTATCAACTCTAAACACTTATTTATATATACAACGTCACTGCCAATTTATAGCAATCCTATTTGATAGGTGAACATATCGTTTGTGCTGTCAACTGTTAACACTCAACTATCTTAACTCAATATTTACGAATCCTCAACGGATTGGTATGACATTATTCGGTAGTGCGTACATGTTGGTATTTGGGCTATATCCACTCAATAAAAAGCAGATGCAAATATGAGGATACTTATCGTAGAAGACGATGATCGCATTGCTCAACCCTTAGCCGAAGATTTAAAACACGAGCAGCATCATGTCGTTGATGTTGCTTCTGATGGGATTGAGGGTTGGGAATATGCTTGTTCTACTGAATATGAGCTAATTTTATTAGATCTAATGCTACCTAAATTAGATGGTATTACACTGTGTAAGCGCTTGCGATCTGCTCAATGTAATGCTTTAATTCTAATGCTGACAGCGTTAGATGCAACCTCAGATAAAGTTGTTGGACTCGATGCTGGTGCTGATGATTATTTAGTCAAGCCATTTGAGTTAGAAGAATTAGCTGCACGAATTAGAGCTTTATCTCGGAGAAGTTTACAAACTCGGCTATCAATTTTAAGCAACGGAGAGTTACAAATAAATCCGACTAATTTTCAAGTGACTTACGCTGGGAAAGAAGTATCATTAACACCTAAAGAATACATGATTTTAGAATGGTTTTTAAAAAATCAGAACCAGGTTTTCAATCGTTCAAAGATATTAGAAAAGCTATGGAGTTATGATAAATCTTCTGGAGAAGAAACAATCAAAACTCATATCACTAATATTCGCAAAAAACTGAAAGCGGTAGCAAACGAGGATATTATCGAAACTGTTTACGGTATTGGTTATCGTCTACGTGTTAAGTAAGCCGATATAAGATCGGTTAATTGTTGATTGTTAATGGTTGATTGCAACTAACCATCAACAATTAACAATTAACCTTCAAAATTCCGTATGTATGCGAAACCCAAGAAACGTCACTGGACCACGGTCTGAATTGTAAGCGGGGTTGATGATGTACTGTAGGTCGAACCCCAGTGTGGTGGATTTCGTCACACTCAAATTGTAATAGCCCTCAAAGATATTTTCTGGGTGATAGTTCAGTTTTCCATCACCAATAAAGGTGCCGAGTCCCCCAGCTGCTAGATACTGACGAAACGATGAGCCGATGCCATTCAGCCCATACCCCAAACCAAGGGTATCCCGTGGTCGCCCCCAGCCGTTGCCTTGAATGCTCAAGCCTGTAGCAAATGATCTTTCAATATCTGTATAGTTGTAATTTTCAGTGCGACCATCGTTCCAACTGCCGAACGCAAACAATCCTACATCCCTGCCGAGACTTTGTTCCAGCCCAATACCGAAGCCATACTGGTCTTTTTTGTTATTCCGGACATTTGCGATCGAGGGTACCCCAACCTCTCCATTCGCTCGCCACAGATTCAAAGCATCCTGGAATGAAGCCAGAACAGCGCGATCACGAAAACCCATGAGACGCAGCTTGCCCGGTTGTTTACCAAGGACGTAGGAACGTTCGATCTCAATGGCATCGCTGTAATGGTCGAACAGACGATAATCGAAGGTTGGTCCATTGGATGTAGTCGTCAGAGCAAACCGCCCCAGCCGAAACGTCCACTTATCCAGGAAATACTCCAAAGCGGCTCCAACAGTATAGCCACGAGCATTAGAACCGTAGTCAAACGCCCCATAGCTAAGAAAGGCATAGTTTAAAAATTGAGTGCGCGGGCTGCCGGAAAATCGATTGGGACCATACAAATCGGTTTCAGCCAGTTTCCCCACCGTCAAGACCAGTCGTCGGCTAGTCACATCCTCAGCCAGTTGGTTTTGCCCAGACTCGACAAACGTCTTGTCTCCCCCCAAACTCCAGGTTTGGCGCAGAAAGGCTCTTGCCAGATACAGTAGTGGCGTTACTGATCCCGATTTTTGATCCTCGCCATTCGACAGAGATCCCAGCCCTAACAAACCACCCGGTGGTATCGACGAGGATATTTCTGGGTTTATATAAAACTCGCCGCCCTGCCACAGACGCGCCCCAAAAAAGCCAGTGAAACTGTAGCTATAGGTTAAGTTTTCGGCAGTATTCGATAAACTATTCGCCCCTGAATAAAGGGCATGAAACCCTGGCTTGTACTGGTAGATAAAGGTCCCCTGAAAGTGGGCATTCCAGTTTTCGGTGAAGTGATGTTCCTTTTGTGCTTGATCCGGTTTAGTACCTGGCTCTGGAGCAGAGGTGGTACCTGGCTCTGAATTAGGTTCCTTTTGTGCTTGATCCGGTTTAGTACCTGGCTCTGGAGCAGAGGTGGTACTTGACTCTGAACCAGGCGCAGTGTTGAAGATATAGGCAAGCCCCAGCAAACCACCAACACCAGAGCTGTTGAATGTTCCCAGATTCACTCCTGCCGTCAGCGCGAGGTGAGAATCGATCGGATAGTCGATACCGGCTGTGAGCAACAAATCACTCTTTGTACGCGCTGCGGAAAATGGCGATGATGACTGCATTCCCAAACCAACATAGGGAGCAATATGTCCTGGTCCTTCTATGGGAAAGTCATAGGTGACGGGTAACAAAACTGTTGTATCTTGGTTGACCAAAATAGCCGGTCGGATGGAAAAAGAACGACTAAGGGCAAATTTGCTAAATGCGGCAAAGCTAGTTGCGCCCAAAGCACTAGTCTGACCACCAGATCCGAAGTTAGCCCCTATCCCCAAATAGCTAAACTTATATTTCGGTTTTTTCGTCGGAGTCGGGGTTGCAGGCGGCACAATCGCAGGTGCTTGAGAGACTGGTGAGTCTGAAGTTGGAGAACTAGGCTGTAATTTATCAGCAGAGATCTCGACTGTACCTGGTACTGGTACTGCCACCGTTTTCGTCTTGGCTGTGAGTTGCTGAATCCCGATGGGAGCGACAGTTGTCTCTTTTTCGGGGATTTGTGTCGCGAGTTTAGTTACCTGAGAGTGAAAGTGAGCATTCGGGTTATCGGGAACCTGTTTTTGAGTTGCATCGGGTTTGGGGTTTAGCTCTGGTGACTTGTCAGCACTAGGTTTGGTTGTGGAAGAAGATTGATTTGCTGGCACAGAAGGAGTATTTGCTGTCACAGCATTACGCTTCCAAAGTTGTGCTAATTCCACCTGAAATGCTTGTTTTAATTTCTGGATATTAACTAAATCTTCTTTTTTTACGGTATCTACTGTAGCTGTGGTTGCTATCAATTTATTCACACGATTCAAGCAAGCATTTAAAGCGATCGCAAACTCATTACGCGTGATCGCATGATTACTTGGAAACGTTGTATTTGGGTATCCTTGACAGCCATAGTGTTCGATGAGAGATTGCAATGCTTTAAATGACAAGTCTGTGGGTTGCACATCAGATCCTTGCGAGGCTGATGTTACTTGTGCCATTAAGTTATTCTGGCTGTTACTCTGAGAATTTTTTTTTGGGCTAACTATCTCTTGCTGCTCAATCATTTCCGATGTAGCTGGTATCTCACTAGCATATGCAGTAGTGCTAATAACTAGCATGGTGGTAAAAACTGTTGAGCTTGCCAGCACAAATTGCCAAGATTTTTTCATTATCTCCTTGCATTTGTAAAAAAATATGTTGGGTGCTTATTAATAATTCTTGTAAATTATCAGAGCCAAAACCTCTTGTCAATAAAAAATCCTCAATCTTAAGAAAGCCCCAACTCATTGTTAGCTTTTTAAAAAATTTTTCTTTTTTTGAAAATCTTTCCGAGTTCTTTACATTTATCAATTACACTTGTGGGAAGGTCATCACTAATGTCCTATTAAGTACATTCTGTTTGCTAGATTACGTATATCGTGTTTGTCCTTCTATTACTCATGTAGATACAGACAGTGGCAACTCCACACACCGACACCCTTCGGGGTAAGGTGTGGGCTTCTAAGAAATTAGTTGCTTCTAATTATTGTTACAGCTAATTGCCCAAATAATGAAAAGGCTAATTTACGCTGCTGCATTCAACTTATTGATAGTGAATGTATGTATTGCCGAGCCAACTACACCTGCTTATACAAGCACTATTAAAAAGATCGATGTACTTCCTTCTATCTTTGGAGAAGTCGCATTTCCCAAACGTGTTCGTCCCAGCATTGCCAGCAATGTGAGACATTCTTTCAAATTACAAATTCCTAGCAATGGCAATGCTCTTGAACAAATAAATATTAGAGTACCAGAGGGTTTAGATGTAAGTAAAAAGATTAAAATTTATGACCAATTTAGACAGCATATTGCTACCGATGTATCGATTAATAGAGTTAAAGGTAGTAATGTTGTGACAATCAAGTTTTCCGAACCAGTAGCTCCTGGAACTATTCTCACTGTTGATATGAATAATGTCAGAGTATTGGGCGTTTCTAACGCTTGGTTATACGCGCTTTCCGTGAGAATGGTTGGTTACGATGCAGATATCCCCATCGGCTTAGTGAGATATGGAATCTATTGATGTCAGTTAAGTTGTTAGACAAACTCACAAATACGACCTTGCTGCTAGAAGAATACTATTGAACCGCCAAGACGCCAAGGACGCCAAGAAAATCAAAAAGAAGAGAAGATAGGTATCTTTTAGCGGGAAGTGATGAATCCAGTATGTGCTTTGCTATAGCTTTGACTTAGAGCGAAATTGAGCGTGAATAAACTAATTGATCGACTCATTGCCCTCGCCTTCCACAACCGCTACATTACCCTAGTAATTACCTGCGTACTTTTGGTAGTAGGGTACGGAGCCTTCCGGACTTTGGAGATTGAAGCGTATCCAGACTTTACGACTCCACAAGTGAGTGTTATTACAATTCTACCAGGTAAGGCTGCAGAAGAAATGGAACGACTGGTAACTGTACCTTTGGAGAAGGAATTAAACGGTATTCCCGGTGAGACAAGTTTACGGTCTACCTCATTTCTAAACTTATCAGTGATTGCGATTAGTTTCGAGGATGGTATATCAACTCAAATTGCTCGCCAGCAGGTGTTGGAACGGATTGGGACTGCAGATATTCCTAGTGATGCCAAGCCCCAACTGGACGCAGATACCAGTGCTGTCGGGGAAATATACCGCTACACGGTAGAGTCAAATCTTTATTCAGCAATGGATCGCAAAGCCATTGAAGACTGGGATCTCGAAAAAGCCTTTCGGCAAATTCCCGGAGTCATTGATGTTACCAGTTGGGGTGGGCCGATCAAGACTTACCAAGTGAATGTCGATCCTGATCGGATGAAAGCTTTGGGCTTGAGTATAGACCAAGTGTATCAAGCTTTGACAAACGCTAACGCCACTACAGGCGGTAACTATATAGAGAAAAACGGTCAGGCTTATGTCATCCGCAGTCTTGGCCTGTTAAAAAATATTGATGATATCAATAGAGTTGTGATTACAGCAACTCTTGGAGGAACGCCAACCCGAATCAAAGATGTTGCGACAGTCGATGTTGGACCTGGAGTCCGTCTGGGTCAATTCGGCAAAAATCGGGATAATGATGATGTCATGGGCATCGTACTGATGCGGCGCGGCGAGAATCCTTCGCGAGTCATCGAACGCCTCTACGAAAAGTTCCCAGAGATCCAGAAGTCCTTACCGCAGGGAGTGCGTTTGGTACCTCTCTACGATCGACTCCAGTTGGTGCGCGAAACTCTCGAGACAGTCTTCCACAACTTGGGAGAGGGAATTGTCTTGGTAGTCTGCGTCCTGATTGTGTTCCTGTTTGACCTCACCAGTGGAATGGTTGCGGCAGCTGTGATCCCGTTGGCATTGTTGTTTGCCTTTATCTGCCTGAATCTCTTTCACATTCCCGCAAATCTACTCAGTTTGGGAGCCATTGACTTCGGAATCATTGTTGATGGCGCGGTGGTGATGGTAGAAAACGCTTTCCGCCGCTTGAGTGAAGAGGGACATCATCTGCGCGATCGCAACAGTCGCAATAAACTGGTGCTAGAAGCAGCCCAGCAAGTGGGCCGCCCAATTTTATTTGCGACAAGTATTATTTGCTGTTGTTTTATTGTTATCTTTGGCTTTAACGGAGTTGCAGGCAAGCTGTTCCATCCTCTAGCCTTCACAATGAATTTCCAACTGTTGGGAGCAATGCTGATCTCCCTGACGATCATCCCAGTACTGATCTCGTTTTTGATGACTCACAAACCTGTCATCGAGCGGGAAAGCCCGGTCGTTCACTTGGTAGCGTGGTTGTACAAGCCCTCTTTACGCTGGACAATCAATCATCCGTGGCCTGTGTTGGTAGGCGCAGTAGCGGCACTAGTGGTGGCGGTGATACTCTTTCTCAACACAGGCTCGGAGTTCCTTCCGGCTTTAGAAGAAGGTAACATCTGGCTGCGGGCAACGGTGCTGCCTCCGTCAATTTCACTGGAAGAGGGAATTGAAATTGCAGGGCTCATCCGCGAAAAAATCGTCAAGTACCCAGAGATTAAAAACGTCACCAGCCAAACAGGTAGCCCTGATGACGCCACCGATCCCAACTTATTCAGCGATATTGAGTTTCTCGTAGATCTTAAACCTGCCTCCGAGTGGCGATCGCAATTCCACCGTAACAAAGAGGAACTTGTCAACGCCATGAACAAAGATCTCTCCGTGATTCCCAACGTCGAGTACAACTTCTCACAGTACATCCAAGACAACGTTGACGAAGCAATTTCTGGGGCAAAAGGAAGTTTGGCAATAAAGCTTTTTGGTCCAGACCTCAACGTCTTGCAAAAGTTAGGAGACAAGATTACAACTATAATCAATCAAGTTCATGGCTTAGTAGATGTTGCTGACGAACAACTCCTCGGTCAACCCCAATACCAAGTCATTGTAGATCGCGATGCTGCCAGCCGCTATGGTTTGAATGTTTCAGATGTCGAAGATCTCGTCTCTACAGCTATCGGAGGCAAGACTGCCACCCAGTTAGTAGACGGAGAACGGCGCTTCAACGTGTTGGTACGCTTAGCCAAACCGTACCGCAACACCAAAGAGGCAATAGACAACCTGCTAATTAACCCACCAGGTTCCATTGGGCCAATTCCGGTTTCCTTAGTGGCTCATACTGAAGTTGCATCAGGTGCCTTAACAATTAACCGAGAAGAAAACGAACGCCGGATTGTCACAAAGGCAAACGTGCGCGGGCGTGACTTGGGATCGTCGGTAGTAGAAGCGCAGCAAAAAGTCGCTCAACAAGTGCATCTACCATCCGGGTATCGGCTTGATTGGGGTGGGCAATTCAAATACCAGCAAGAGTCTAACCAACGCTTAATGGTGGTTGTGCCGCTAACCCTCAGTTTGATATTTGTGATTTTGCTGTTGGCGTTCGGTTCACCACGTTATGCGCTGCTGATTCTCGTTGCCGTGCCATTAGCAGCAATTGGTGGGGTGATAGCTTTGTTTGTCACCCACACTTACTTCAGCATATCGGCTGGGGTGGGATTTATCGCCTTGACTGGAGTGGCAGTACAAAATGGCGTGATTATGATCGGCTATATTAACGAGTTGCGCCAAAAATGGGACGACACCCCCAACCTGACATCCCAAGTCGCTTATATCGCCCTGACTCAGGTAGCGGCACGCTATAACGTGAAAACGATCAACTATTTGAGCTATTTGCACCCAGAATGGAACTTCTCCACCAACTTGATCGCGAAAGCCGTCTACGAGGGCGCGTTGACACGGATGCGTCCGGTATTAATGACGGCGACGGTGGCAATCTTGGGTTTACTGCCTGTGGCAACATCCAATGGCATCGGTTCACAAAGCCAGAAACCTTTTGCGATCGTCATTATCGGCGGATTAATCTCCGCTACCTTCCTGACATTATTGGTGCTACCAACGCTTTATAACCTTGTAGAAAATAAGACAAGTAAACATCACAAAAAAGGACAGCCGCTCGTTCGCCCGATGACTTATAAAGTGAAACTCTCTCGAAATCAGGTAATTAAAAGTTAATAATATATACGTGCAAACACTTAATTTTAGGTATGTTCAACAGACCCATAAACAATTGAAACGACTGCTCAGCTTATAAGAATAATCTATGATGCAGCCCCGCCACTTTTATATTTTATGTCTTCTTTTACTGAGCTTGCTGAGTAGCTGCGCTCAGCAAAAAAGGACTGCCAACCTTCCCACATTTCCAAAAGATCCTGGAAATCAACTGCAACAAAAAATACAGGACGGAATTTCTGAGTTGCCAACAGCCGCTCCCCAACAGTTAGGGAGTCAACTCCAACAAAATGCTCAAGAAAGTAAAATTCCTGAGTTTCCTTTTCCTACATCTCCTCCACAGCAGTTAGGGAGTCAACTCCAAAAAAATGCTCAAGAAAATAAAATCTCTAAATCTACACCAGATCCTGTGCCTGTTGCACTAACGAACAAACAGAGTCAGCAGATGGGGTTAAATATCAACTCAGCAATTGTAGAACCTTTACCAAACATCAAATCAATACAGCGAGTTCAGGCATCTGGGCAGAATCATGCCCAACAAAAGCAATCTCAGGAACAGAAGCTCCTCAACGACAGAATATCAAATGAGGTAGCCAAACCTCAAACCACCGCGAATTCTGTTTTCCGTCTCAGCCTTAGCGAAGCTTTCAAGAGAGCGGATGAGAAAAATCCCGTGTTACTAGCAGCCCATCGCAATCTCGACATCAGTGCGGCAGGCATTACTATTGCTGGAGTGCGTCCCAATCCCCAGTTGGCTTTTCAGTATGGTTTCGGTAAAGTCTATACCGTCGGCGCTAACCCCCAACAGGTGGGTATCACGCAAAACATTGAAATGGGTGGTAAGCGCTCTAAACGTCTATCTCTGGCTAATTCGCAGTATCAGCTAACATTTTTACAGTATAACTCTACACGCTTTGATCTCCACGGTCAAGTGCGTCGAGCTTATGCTGAATTGGCAGCAGCTGAAGCGAGTGCTCGCTCACTTCAAGAGCAGAATCTACTGCTCCAAAGGCTAGTGTTTATTGCCCGCAAGCGCTTTGAGGCAGGAGCAGCTCCTGAGGCCGAGTTGTTACAAGCTCAACTGGTACTCACCCAGACAGAACCCCAACTCAGGCAAGCCTTGCTCCGCATCCAGCAGGCACGCATCCAACTTAACGCCTTAATGGGAGATAACCCTGTGCAGAATGTCGAGATCGATGATCCAGGAATTTTCAACGTAGTTACTAAGGCAGTTAAAGTTGTCAAAAAGACGGAACTGGTACCTACACCTGACATTCGATTGCCGACAATCAATGAATTACTGGCGCGTGCCTATGAGGAGCGTCTGGATTTCAAGGCTGCTCAACAACAGACTACTGTGGCGCAGCGGCAGTTGCGCCTTGCCAAAGCCCAACGTACCCCCGATCTCCAACTAAGCGGTGGGTATCTGTTCACCACCGTCGATCCCCCAACGAAAAACACGAGTGGTGTGTACTTTGGGGCGGCAGTCAACTTACCAATTTTCTACAATCAACAAGGGGAAGTGGCGCAGGCACGAGCTTCCCTTGATCAATCGCAACAGCAAGAAAACGTTGTGCAATCACAAATTGCTGTCGATGTGCGTGCAGCGTACCAGTCATTACTCATTGCTCGTGAAACAATTCGCAAGTACCAATCCCGACTGCTGCCTGATTCTCGAGAGGTATTAGCCTTAGCTCAGGAAAGCTACCAAGTCGGTAAGACAAACCTAGCGAGTGCGATCGCGGTGGAGCAAGCAGATCAACAGAATCGCTCGGCTTACGTAGATGCAGTCACTGCCTACCAAAATGCCTACGCGGATCTGGAAAAAGCGGTTGGGAATCAATTATCGTTTTGAGAATTGGTATGATCAAGTCACCAAAGAAAAGCAGAGGGCAGAGGGCAGAAGGCACAAGGGAAGATTTTGTTTTCTCTCTGCCACTCGGGTTTGAAGCCCCTAAATTTATTTATGAAAAAGATCAAAGAATTTTTTCCGAGACGTGTAGTGCAAGGAAAAAGGCGTCTTTATTAAATCGAATATATTTATTTATGGGGATTCCTTCTGCCCTCTGCCTCCTGCCTTCTGCCTTCTTAAGGCGTTTTTGGCTCTTAAGTTTATTTGCTCTGTGTCTTCTCACTGGCTGCTCTGGGCAGAAGACTCCCAACTTTCTGCAAATGGTGTCCGAGAAGATGGAGGGACAAAAAGTCAAGATTCCTGAGATTCCTGCTGAAGCCGCACAACCACCTCAAGGCCCGACTTCTGTTTCACTGACTCCCGAACAAGAGCAGCAAATTGGGCTGAAAAGGGAGAGTGTAGAACTACAGCCTTTCCAGGTGACTTTACTTTCAACCGGTCGAGTTCAAGCAGCTGGTGATTCATTAGCACATATTTCTCCTCCAGTACCCGGAAAAGTCACCACTGTCTTTGTGGAATTAGGTCAACGCGTTAGAAAAGGTCAAACTCTGGCTTTAGTCAAGTCTGATGCGATCGGTCAAATTGAGTCAGATTTGTTGCAAGCCTCTCTCCAGAATCAAGCCGATTTGAAGCAGGCACAGGTGCAACTGAATTTCTCCAAAGCGGCTTACGAGCGGGAACTGAAGCTCTTCGGCGATCGCATCTCAGCGAAGGCAGATTTGGAAGCGGCGCGTACCCAGTATGAGAAAGATGTGGCTAACCTGCAAGCAGTACAAACCAAGTTGCGCTCAGCAATTACTGTTGCTGAAGAACGCTTATCCCTCGCAGGAGCGACTGTGGGAGTGGCAGAGCAGGTTGTGCATACAGGGCATATTTCCCCTAATTTTATCGTCACCGCACCACGCGACGGTGTCATCATCAGTCGTACCATCAATCTTGGCGAACTCGCTGATCCTAGCAAGGAGTTGTTTACCTTAGCTGATCTGAGTCGGGTTTGGTTAGTGGCAGATGCCTACGAGCAGGACATTGACAAAATACGCTTAGGTCAGCCTGTTCAAGTGACTCTCGATAGTATACCTAACAAAGTCTTTTCAGGCAAGATCAATTATGTTGCCGATACTCTCGACCCTCAAACCCGGACGTTAACTATCAAAGCTGATGTCCCCAATCCCGGCTTAAATCTCAAACCGGATATGTTTGCACGTCTCCAGGTGCTGGTAGATAATGCCAACATACTTACAGTGCCGCGCAGCGCTGTAGTGCGTAACGGTGATAATAATTACGTCTACGTTGAGACAGGAGAACACCGTTACGAGGAGCGTCTGGTGAAATTGGGAGATGACAACGGACAGTCTACCCAGGTAATCAATGGTTTGAAACTGGGTGAAAAGATAGTCACTGAAGGAACTTTGGCATTACAGGGAACTGCTCTCAAAGCTAAAGATGGAGGTTAAGCAATCTATGTATTTAGTTAAGGTTTACTTTCATTATTTTATGTATTATTATGGAAGGCAAAGGTAGCAAAAAACTCAGAATTTGAGCTAGATGATGCCCAATCAAATGGACATGATATGAGCTAGTACCGCAAGGCGAAAGTCACTCATTTAAAAGTCAAAAGTCAAAAGTATTATGGAATGGGCTTTTTACGGATTTTAAATGGTTGCTCTATTTCCGCCGACTTGTACTAGTGCAGGCTGGCTGAAATAACTTACCAGTAAATTTCAAACCAAAAGC
>CALMVQ010000238.1 GCA_937873135.1 uncultured Scytonema sp.
CCCCCTGCTCTCCGCTCCCTGCCCCCTAACTTTTCTGCTGGCTAGGTACTGTAAAGTGAAACTTACTACCTCGGTTTTTGCCATTTGATTCTGCCCAAATATCTCCTCCCCAGCCGTTGACAATTTGGCGGCAAATTGCTAGACCCAAACCAGTGCCACTTGTCGTACGTCTGAGTGCGCCTTCTTCTTGATAGAAGCGCTCAAAAACAACTTCGAGACGATTGGGTTCTATGCCGCGTCCATTGTCAGAGATAGTGACTTCCACCATTTGATTGCCGTTACGTTTAGCTTGAATGGAGATTTTTCCTTGTGCTGGTGTAAATTTGCAAGCGTTGTCCAAGAGTTTGGCAAGCACTTCTACCAACCAATCACCATCGGCTCTAATCAAAGGAAGATTTTGTGTAATCTGAGTTGCGATTTTGGGTAGTTTTTCCTTTGCAGCTCGGGCGCGAATGCGGCTGAGCGCTAAATCGACACATTCTTGTAAGGCGAGGGATTCTGGATGCCACTCCACGCGTCCACTTTCCAAGTTAGAAAGAGTCAGGAAATCTTGGACGAGTTTCTGCATCCGTTCTGAGTCACTCAGCGCGGTACTTAGCATGATCTGCTGCATCTCTAAAGGCATATCCGGTTCACTGGCAAGACTCTCCAGGCAAACTTGAATAGTAGATAGGGGAGTACGGAGTTCATGTCCAGTGATGGCTATGAGGTTGCTGCGTGTGCGATCAAGGGCTTCTAGTTGCTGGTTGAGATCTTGGAGGTTGGCGTAGGCTTCTGCTTGGATGAGCGCAACTCCGACAGAGGTAGCGATCGCTTTTACTAAGTCAAATTCCCCAGCTTGCCAATCGTGTATGGTATCGCGGCAATAATGTAACTCGACAATACCCAACAATCTTCCCTGATACAACACTGGTTCTATGAGCCAAGAACGAATAGCAAATCTTTCTACAAGCTCTGAAAGTGCTGGAGCTTGAGTGATACGTTGCTCCTTTTGAGTATCGGCAATACAAATGCCCTCGGAGTTTTGTACCACTTCCTGAAACAAATCGTTATCTTCCAACAACCAAGGTTGTCCAATAACAGATACAATACCAGGACTTAAAAACTCGTGTTCGACGATCGCTTTTGTATCCGTGGCTTGAGCGCGGTAGATTAAACAGCGACCAGCCTCCAGATTTTTTCCTAGTTCTTGTGCTGCCACTGTTAAAATTTCTTGAGGATTAAGCGATCGCCTTAAACTCGTGCTAATTAAGTTGACCAAGCTTTCTTTCCGTGCTTGAGCGGCGATTGAACGGTAGGCTTTATGCAATTTATACTGACTAGCTTGCAAGTAAGTCAGCAAACGCTGTACAAAAGGGTCGGTGTCGATATCACAGGCATATTCCGTACTCTGGATTAACTCATTTATTTCCCCTATGCCAAACCTCTGACGTACCTGCTTTACTTTCGGAGCTAACTCTGGTCTGTAAAATAAAATCCGATCCAACATTAATTCTGCTGCTTTCAGACTCACTCCCCGTTCCGCCGTCCAAATGCCTTCAAACCTTCGGGCTGTATCTGTATCCAGAATCTGATTTAACTCTCCAAATTGTCTATTTTTACTTTTAGCAACAGAGCCAGGGCTTTCCCGACAAACAAGACAAGTCGCATAGTTTTGGGCAATCACTACCAAATGCCACTCTTGACTCAAGGGATCATCTGGCTTAAAGGCTATTTTTTCGTAGTGTTCCGAGCTATTTGTGAAATCCGTTTCCGGTGCAGATAATACGTATATTTGATTGCTCCCCTGTGCCAGCCGCCAATACCGATGAGCTTCTTGGCGGTAGAATCTCTCTCGTTGAAAGCTAGCAATCACTAAAGGCTCGTCTAGATGGGCAGACAAAACTTGATCTTCCATCGCATGGGAGAGCGCTGTTAGCGAAGCTTTGAAATAGATCTGGGGCCGCAGGTTGGGTAGTGCCTGTAGCAGATCGCTCAGCATAGAAGTCGAAATACTCATCAATTTCGTTAAAGAGCCACTATCACAAAAAAGATCCACTTCTCAGCTGCATTGTACAAATTACAACGGACTCTCAAGTTAACGAGATGGTTGCGATATGTAAAGAATCGTAAAAATTCAACGAGTTCGTGGCAATCGCAGCCTCAAGTTTTGAGTTAAATTAAGAATCTACTATTTACAAAAATTATCAAACTGTATAACATATATGGCAATCATAAATGGGTCATTGGGCGTTGGTAATTGCCTACTCGAGCTAAACAGTCCCTTAGTAATTATCTTCACTCATTCACCATTCCCTATATTATTTCGTCATCTTTCTCAGAATGTTTCTAAATTTTTTTAGAGATGATAATTGTTAATAATAAATATTGTTAAGTTTTCTATAAAAGTATCAGCATTAACTACAAAGCGAGGGAACAAAGGAAGCTGAATGGAGAAGGGAGTTCGCTTTTCAACTAGTATATTGCTAAACTTAGGTAGTTCATGTAATATTATTTCTATACAATAATTTAAAACCTTTTGAAGCATGTAACAAATCTTAATTTTGCCAGGTACAGCTAAGTATGTTGTATGCATTCATCTATTATGCTCTCATCGCTGACAGCATAATGTTTGTTAAACGTAATATCAACTGGAAGAAAGCATTCAGCACTACATACGCTCCTTGCTCAGCTACAAATATCATGTAAACCTTGAAGCCTACTGGCTAACCATTACAAGTCATGTATGTGATCTAGCTCGAAACTATGGGCTAAATACTTACGCAACAGAAAACATGTACTTATAGCATATTTGCCCACATTTTTAGAAACGATTAGTTTCCTAGCGTCAGGATGCACTCAAATTTCTTGGGTTAATATGCTGCAATCTACCTGCACGTGAAATATGAAAATTGCCCAAATTTCTCCTTTATGGGAGCGAGTTCCTCCCTTTCGTTACGGCGGTATCGAACTAATTGTCCATTTACTTACTGATGAATTAGTCAGGCGTGGTCATGACGTTACTTTGTTTGCTTCTGGTGACTCAATCACAAAAGCAAAGCTTTGTTCAGTCCACGACCAAGCACTACGGCTTGACTCTAAAATAAAAGAGCCGGCAATGTACGAGCAGATGATGCTTGCTGAAGTTTATCAAAACGCTCATCATTTCGATATCATTCACTCTCACATTAGCTATCTTGCCCTTACCTATAGCAGTTTTGTCAAAACACCAACCGTGCATACAATGCATGGCATTTTCACACCAGATAACGAGAAAATCTTTGAGCGTTATGCTGGGCAACCGTTCATCAGCATTAGCGAGTCACAACGAGAGCCGCGCTTGGGCTTAAACTACATCCATACAGTCTATAACGGCATTGACACAAACGTTTATCCCTTCCACGCAGAACCAGCACAACCTACTTACCTAGCATTCGTTGGACGTTTCTCCCCAGAAAAAGGAGTGCTAGAAGCAATTAAAATCGCTCGTGATGCTGGCTTACCGCTGAAAATGGCAGGCAAAATTGATGTTGTTGATCGCGATTATTATCACGAAAAAGTCGAGTCTCAGATCGATGGCGAACAAATTCAGTATCTGGGTGAAGTTTCTCATGAACAAAAAGTTGAATTGTTAGGCGGTGCAGCAGCAACTTTGTTCCCGATTACTTGGAGAGAACCTTTTGGGTTGGTGATGATTGAGTCGATGGCAACAGGCACACCTGTCATTGGCATGGGGTTAGGTTCAGTACCAGAAGTCATTGCTCACGGAAAAACGGGTTATGTCTGCCACTCTCTCGAAAAAATGATTGAGGTCATTCCAGATGCTATGAAGTTAGACCGTAAGACTTGTCGAGACTACGTTGTTAATAGCTTTAGTATCCAGTCTATGACAGATGAGTATGAAAAGGCTTACAAGATGGTACTCAAGTAGTTGGCGAGGAATGGCTGAAAACCCTTGAACTGGGGATTTGGTAGCCTGATTGTAGCAGTGTGATTTAGTCATATTGCTACATCTTTATATCGGGGACGCAACTTGAGTGACTCGGGAGTAATATCCTGTCCTGTTAATTAACTTATATCTTGCACCTATCGGGAGAAACCAGGAGTTAATTCCTAGTGACTAATTTACCTGAACCGTAATCCACTTTTGTAAAGAATTCTTCTGTCCTGAATTTACCTGAAATGTAATTATTTCGTTAAATAAAGGTATTGACATGCACGCTATCCTGACCTATTACACATGGGTCAGAGCAAGGTAAAATTAAACATTCTAACCCAAGGAAAAAACAAATGGAGACCAAAAGCAATATGCCAATGGGCAGCACGGTGGCAGGCTTGTTCCGCGATCGTGAGAGCGCCGATAAGGCTGTTCGGGAATTGCAGGCATCTGGGTTCGCGAAGGACCAGATAGAGGAATTGAGCGATCTGGGCGGGACGCCTGAGCGCACTGCCATCATGCTTGACGAGCTGGTGGACCTGGGACTCACTAAGGAGGACACGCAATACTTCCAGGACAACCTGGAGGCGGGCGGAGTTCTACTCACGTTGCACGCGGGCAACCAGGCGAGGGAGGCGATATCGATTCTGGAGCGTTACGGAGCAGACACTGGCTTGGTACACTTTAACTCCGCTACCACCCCAAGTACTGATGCGGAACCTGTCATGACAAGCAAGGGATCTCAACGCCTCGAGCTGCTTAAGGAAGTGCTGCAGGTGAACAAACAGCGGGTGCAGACCGGTGAAGTGACGCTGCGCAAGGAGGTAATTACCGAGATGCAGACAGTTCAGGTACCAGTGACGCGTGAGGAACTGATTATCACGCGCCGGCAGGTAACTAATGGAGAAGTAGCCACAGGCGAGATCGGCACCAGTGAGGAGATCCGGGTGCCGCTGAGCGAGGAGCAGGTCATAGTCGAAAAGTTGCCTGTGGTCAGTGAGGAGGTAATCATCGGCAAGCGCGAAATCCACTCCTCCGAGCAGGTGCAGGAAACAGTGCGGCGAGAGGAGTTGCGCACCAGTGAGGAGATCCAGGTGCCACTGAGCGAGGAGCGGGTTATCGTCGAAAAGTCGCCTGTGGTCAGTGAGGAGCGGGTTATCGTCGAAAAGTCGCCTGTGGTCAGTGAGGAGCGGGTTATCGTCGAAAAGCGCGAAGTCTACTCCTCCGAGCCGGTGCAGGAAATAGTAGTGCGGAAAGAGGACTTGGGCCCCGAGCTCCTTTAGGTGATTTAGTCCGTCAATAGGGGGAGGATCTGCTTGAGACAAACCTCGACAACTCCGCTCGTCCAAGTCTCAGTAGTGTGCAATGAGAAGGAAACCTTGTCCTGAGTAGGTAAAGAGGTATTTTGCAGCTCAACCGAGCAAAGCATGCTAATGTAGTTTTGGATACAAACTAGCACTTATGCAACCGCTGATTTTTACCGTTAAGCCTGAGCAAGCTGCCAACCCTCTCTACGAGATACTACGCGAACACAGGGCTCTGGCAATTTCAACCAACCATGTCGCAGAATTGTGTTGCAAAAAATTTTGTACCCGCTATCAGTAGTAGATAGATTGAGAGATTTTCGCTTTTGAACTACTACCACTGGGGTGTTCTAATTTTTTGGCAACACAACCTCTAAATTCTTTCCCATGCTGCAAAGGCATTTCAGCCTTAAGCATAAATTTCGTGACAATGCTCCGAATGACCTTTCATTGCCTTTTTTGAGTGAAGAGCGATTAAAACCGAGTACAGACATTTGGGAGCATCCCAATTTGGAGAAAACACATTATTCGCGAGGCTATCTCGCGAAT
>CALMVQ010000239.1 GCA_937873135.1 uncultured Scytonema sp.
ATGTGACTAATGGATTGCGGCTTGCGGGTAGGGGAGACAAAGCGCAGCGAGGAGCGGGGTGGGGTTCCTCTAGTATTTAAGGTTAATCTACCGGACATGATATCAAGCATTATTTAGTTTTGTAATTAAAATTTAAGCTTTTGTAATGGACAGCCCAGAGGGAGACTCCTTGGTAACGCAGTCGTTTACGCGATCGCCTATCTTGGAGTACAGAGACGAAGCAGACGCGGAACGTCTTGTCGTAAGACACCGTTTCGCAAATCTATATTCGTCTGAAGATAATCGCTAACCAGATGACAACCGTAGGTGAGAAGCTTGTGCGAATTTAGAACACGATCTAAATCCCAGAGAATCACGGTTCGATCTTCACTTGCCGAGGCGATTGTCTTACCGTCGGGACTGAATGCAACTCCCCATATTTTCGCGTTATGATCGTCCAAAGTCGTCAGTAATTTACCGTCTGGCTGCCAAATTTTTACAGTTTTGTCATCACCAGCAGAAGCAATCATATTACCTTGTGGACTAAATGCAACTCCCCATACAGGAGCATTATGACCGTGAAAGGTGGTCAGCAAAGTCCCATTACTCCTCCATAGTTTCACTGTCTTGTCAACGCTAGCGGTAGCAAAGATATTGCCTTGAGGACTAAAAGCGACTGCGGTCACAAAATCAGTATGACCGAGTATGGTAGTCAATAATGTGCCATTCCGTCTCCATAGTTTCACTGTCTTGTCACGACTTGTTGAGACAATCATCTGACTATCAGGACTAAAGGTTACTCCCCAAACCTCATTCGTATGACCCGGAAGAGTTGTGATACAAGTACCATCACGCCTCCAGAGTTTCACTGTTGTATCATCACTTGCTGTCGCAATCATCTGATTATCTGGGCTGAAAGCGACGGCGTTTACATAGTTCGTGTGACCAATGAGTGTGGTTTGTAAGGTGCCATCAAGCTTCCAGAGTTTCACTGTATTGTCATAACTTGCGGAGGCAACTGTCTTACCATCAGGACTGAATGCAACTCCCCAAATTGCTGCATTATGAGCATTGATCGTCGTCAATAAAGTGCCGTCGCGCTTCCAGAGTTTTACGAGCCCTGACTCACTTGCCGAGGCAATAGTTTGACTCTCAGGGCTTATGGCGACTGCATTCACTCTTGATTTATGACCATTGAGAGTAGTCAGCAAGGTATGGTTCCAATGCCAAAGTTTAACCGTTTTATCATCACTTGCTGAGGCAATTGTATCACCTTGTGGACTGAAAGCTACTCCCCAAATCGTCCCACTATGACCATTCAGGGTGGTAATTTCTCTACCATCAAGCTGCCAAACTTTGATTGTCCTGTCCCACCCGGCTGAAGCAATTGTACTACCTTGTGGGCTGAACGCAACTGCATAAACTTCATCATTATGACCGTTGAGAGTGTTTTGCCTCGTGCCATCAAGTTTCCAGAGTGTAACCTTTTTATCCCAACTTGCCGAAGCAATTGTATTACCTTGTGGGCTAAACGCGATCGCACTCACTGGAGCGCTATGATTGAGCGTCTTCAACAAACTTCCATCTGTGTTCCACAGTTTGACTGTTTGATCCCAACTTGCTGAGGCAATTGTATTACCTTGTGGGCTAAACGCGATCGCACTCACTTGAGCACGATGTCCTTTCATTGTGGAGAGCATAGTGCCATCACGCTTCCAGAGTTTTACTGTATTGTCATAACTTCCAGTCGCAATTGTCTGACCATCAGGACTAAATGCCACAGTGTAAATACTACCTTGATGACCGTGAAAGGTAGTCAATAAAGTGCCATCGCGTTTCCAGAGTTTTACTGTCTTATCTCCACTCCCAGTCGCAATGGTATCACCTCGTGGACTGAATGCCACAGTGTAAACTTGATCGCTATGACCCTTAAGTGTAGTCAGCAGAGTACCATCGCGCTTCCAGAGTTTCGCTGTTTTGTCTGCACTTGCTGTAGCAATCTCCTGACCGTCTGGACTAAATGCCACGGTGTAAACTTTATCACTGTGTCCTGAAAGGCGGTTGTACTCATCTGCCCCATAGATTGCCCGTTTTAGGACTGATTCAACTTGATTGTGAGTGTCTGCATCAACACTACTTAACATTTGGAGTTTTTGTTTTCCTCTCAGTGCTTCTATCAGCGCATCTAATCTATTATTTGAGGTAAATAGTGCTTCTGAGGATGTCGCGATCGCCTGGATTTCCCTAAGTTGTGCTTTTTGCGATTGCCACCAAGCTATGCCTGCCAACGAGAGCGCTAACACTAAACCACTAATTAGCCCAAAGATCGTCAATTGTTGCCTCTTCTTGTGCTTTTCTATCTCGCGATCGCGTAGTTCCAAGGATGTCTGAATAAAACTTCTCTCAAGAGAACTCAGTTCCTCTAAACGATTCATCTGCCAATATTCCGCATCGGCTAAAGGTTTTCCTCGCAACAACGCTCCTTCATCATGACTGCTATTTTCCCATTGCCGGATTGCCGCCCGCAACTGGTCTTGAGCGCGACGAAATTCACCATCTATTTGCATCCAGTACTCTAGGCGTCCCCAACTTCTGATCAGCGCCTCATGCACAATTTCCACCGTTTCGGAGGAGGTGGACTCGTCAAGGTTTGTCACCACCAAGCGCGTTGAAGCCAAGTGCGTTACCAAATCCCAGTTTTCTTCTTTCACCTCGTTGCGAGTCGCCAACCTTCGAGTTGCTTCTACACCGTCTCCCAAGCGTACCAACTGCATAAATACCCGTTGCGCCCTAAACCGATCCCCTTCATGTAAGTTTGCATATACGTACTCTGCATGATTAGCCAGCGCTTCCTCTACTCCGCCAATTTCCTCGTAAGCCTGATGCGTCAACCGCCCACTCTGCTGTTTTGACCATAATTGAGTCAGGGCAAACTCTAACAACGGTAAACTTCCTGACTCTCCTTCTACATCATGAATGAGTTTATTTGTCAACTCATTTTCCAGACTCACCTGCATTTGTGCTGCTGGCTTTTCAATGACTGAGTGCAATTCCTCACGACTCATCGGTGCCAAGTTCAGAACTGCCCCTTGCAAAGCATCACTGAAGGGACGGTAAGATAAAGCATATCCGTAAAAGTCAGCCCTTAAGGTCGTTACGAGAGTAAACGCGGGAGTATAATGACAAGCAGTCAGCAATGCATCTAAGAAAGGCTGATGTTCGGACTCTGGAGTTTGAGTGTAGAGTTCCTCAAATTGATCGGCTATGAGTAGCAGTCGAGTGCCGGGGTTTTGCTGAATCAGGTTTTCTATCACTTTAGATAATGTTTGGCATTCCCTCAAAGCGAACGCCAATTCCATTTCCTCTCTCGACACAAGAGGTGCGATCACTGCTGCCAAGGCTTTGATGGGGTTGTTTCCCGGACGAAACGAGACAATCTGCCACCGTACAAAATTGTCTTGACGTAACAGGGGAATCAACCCAGCAAAAACCACACTCGACTTACCGCTACCACTGGCACCGACGACAGCCACCAACGGCTTTCTTTTCACCGCCTTCGCCAAATCCCGAGTAAACTGCTCGCGCCCAAAAAATAAGTGTGAGTCTTCCTCTCGAAAGGCAAATAAACCGCGATAGGGACAAGGAGGATTTCCACCTAGTTTCAGCCAACTCGGCGGTTCTGCTGATGGATTAATGCAAATTGCAGGCAACCAAGAAGCACCGGGAAAGTCATCCTCCAGTCCTTGGAGTTTCCTACGTGCTTGCTGCACTGCAAGGTATAAAGGCAGTCGTGAGAGCGCAAAAGCCTCCATGAAATGCTTAAAAAATTCCTCTGCCACAATGTTCGGGACTGGTTCCCGCATCACAATCACAGCAGGAATGTTTAATTTCTCCAAAGCGATCGCCAATCCCAATCCATCACAGGAATTAAAAATCGCCAAGCGTAAACCTTTGTCAATTGCTGCTTTCAGAGCTTCCTCTAGTTGTTCAATTGTCAGGCTATTATTTGTTTTATTTTCATTAATGTAAATCTTACCCGTTTCACCTAGAGTTTGACTGTGACCGGCAAAAAACAGGATATCCCAACCATCCGCATCCCAAAGCTGTGTGTTAAATTCCTGACGTGAAGGCTTGACAAGAAACACAACTTCTGCACTTTCTATACTTTTGAGAAATCTGATTTCTGCCTCTAAGTTGATGCCTTGGCTGTTGCCTAGTATCGCCAAGATTCTGACTTTATTACGTTTGATTTTTAGTTGATTTAGAGGTTTATACTCAGATAGAGACAGAGCGGCTTCTGCTAAAGGATAATCCCGATAGAAATCGCAGCGATGCCATGGTAATCGTCGCATCAAGTCATCGTCGGTTTCCATCACAATCCGAATTTCTGCTCCAGGGTCGAGTTGCGATCGCATTTGCCGACTAACATTGAGAAACCCCTCAGAATTTAGCCAATGATTCATGCCTTCTTGTAACTTTTGGCATACTTCATCAAAACCAACCTGAGAGACGTTTGTGATATACCCATCATCAATTTCTAGTTCATCATCATCTACCATTGATGAGTGACGTAGATGTTTGCGATCGCACAAAGCTTGATAAATTGACTGCCAATTTCTGTAGAGTTCGATCAGTTCTGGGGCTGGGGGTAAGCTGCCGATAAATTGCTGTCTTTGGGGACGATCTGCTGCCCACAGTTGAACGGTTAACTTAGGAAAACCATTGTGCGAATCGCCACTTCCTGGATTAATGACAACTGTGTTGCTCATGAATGAAGATGCACTGAATTTTGCGAGGATAATGCAATCTACAAACTCAAGTTATAGCGTTTCGCATTCTTTCAGAAAATAAAATTCTTCATCGTTCAAAGCCAAACGCTAAAAACCCACCATCAACTGCGATGCACTGTCCTGTAATGTAAGTTGCTGTTGGCATACAAAGAAAAGCTACCAAACCTGCGACTTCCTCTGGTTCACCGATTCGCTTCATAGGTGTACGTGATATCACAGGATTCAAAACATCTGGATTGCTTAAGAACGGTTTAGTAAGTGGGGTATATATAAACCAAGGAGCAACAGTGTTGACGCGAATACCATCACCAGCCCATTCCACCGCGAGAGAACGAGTGAGTTGGACAATCGCCGCCTTAGTCATGGCATAGGGTGTGCCAGTCCCAACCGAAGTCAGTCCAGCAACTGAACCTATATTAACAATACTACTACGACCTCCAGTTTTAAGCAACGGGTATGCCAGACGGCACATTTCAAATAGAGAGGTCAGGTTTGTTTGGAAGATAGATGTATACTCGTCTTCAGTATAATCCTGCGTCTTCTTGCGAATATTAGTACCGACATTATTCACGAGGATATCCAATCCTCCCATATCTTTCACTCGTTCCAAAATTGCTTGACGACCATCAGATGTTGTCACATCTGCCGCAATTCCATGAACTTTCAATCCTTGACTCCGCCACTCCGCCAACTTTTGCTTGACTATTTCTTCATTTCGTGCAACTACCATTACCTCCGCATTCAGTGAAAGAAACTCTTGGGCGATCGCTCCTCCAATTCCCTTCGTTCCTCCGGTAATTAAAGCTTTTTTACCACCCAGTGTCCAACGCTGATTGTCCATAATGTTTTTCCTCTCAAATTTATATTTTAGATCCCTATTAATGCAACTCCGATATTTATGGGGTATTATACTACCAACAACTATTTTCCAAATAAGAATAAGGAATATGCAAGCCTACAAACTAAATGCAACAATTGATGAATCAGGTCACTTAGTTATTAACGAACCTCTTAATATTGCTCCTGGTAAGGTGGAAATCATTATTTTGCAATCAAAACCATCTGTAGAAACTTCTACAGAAACTCAACCGCAGCCTACAAAGCAAAAAAGAGTAGTAGAATGCCCTATCCCCATGTTGAAAGAGTGGTTAGAAAACACAGAACCAACTCCTTCAAACTTTGATCCGGAGCAAGCAAAATGGGAATATTTGAATGAGAAACATAATCTGTGAATGTCTTGCTATACACTAATGTTATTCTTGATTTCGCTCTTGAACGTCATCCCTTTTACAGCGACAGCGTACAAGTCTTATCGTTTATTTATTAAAAACAAATAGTTAGTTCAAGAATTAAGCAATCCTCGATAATGGAATACCGAACAGCCTTCCGGGGAGAACTCTGAGCGGAGGAAGTAAAATGATTTCAAGATGAGAAATTGTAGAAGCGAACAGACCATGATTACTACTGAAGAAATTACCATCAAAGTGCCGTTGAAAGTGCAGAGGCATACCGCAATGCCACTACAGAAGAACGGGAACAAATTGAAGCTCGAATCGCAAACATCATATGAATATGGAAGCAAAAAGCAGTGCCAGGTATCGAAAACCCATAACCCGCAAGACTTCGTGGAAAATGGAATATTTATAAATCTTCACGAAAATCTGTAAGCCTTATATGTTACAGTCTACAAGTCTCGACGCGAGAAAAAGTCTCCCAACCCGTAGGTCGAGGTGGATTGAGATCGGGAGGTGGGCTTCAGGTGCTGTAAGGTCAAAAGTGAAGTCAGTGTTGTACAACCACTTCTCCCCCCGACGCCAGCCAACGTGATCGCCAAACGCTTCCCAAATTTTTTCGTCGTAATCTCTAGTTCCACGCATACTTTGATAAATACGCTTTTGCACCGAGAAGCCAAAGCGCCCATGACTGTATTTTACCCAAAGTTGGTCAATGATGCTCAGGTCAAGACAGGGAAATTTGTCAATATGTTCTTTATCCAGCCAACGTTCCTTGTCTCTCCCCGCTACTGCTAGCATGACTCGCCATGTTTCCTCATCAGCTTCTCGCCACTTAAGAGCAGCAAGTAAATCACGCAGCCCAGTGTAGTCCATCTTGGCGGTGATTAATTTGATTGTTGAAGATTCTACACTCACCAGACCGAGCAATTTCCTAAACTCTAACACTGTCTGCGGTCTATCAAGTGGTGACAACTCCATCCCTTTGAGAATCGCATGATTTACCCTCTCACTAATCTCGTGATTAAACTGCTTTGGGGCTTTTAAGGGAATATCGCCATCTTTGCGATAATGAGCAGGTATGGGAGTTCTGGTAGTCAGTAAACTATACAACGTTGCAGCTATTGCATAAACATCAGTATAAGTTCCAAACCGTCCAAGCCTTTCATACTGTTCTACTGGTGCATAGCCTTCTGTTTTTGAATTGCTCATGCTTAAGGTTTTACCAATAGTAAACTCACGAGCAAGACCAAA
Organism: uncultured Scytonema sp.; assembly: GCA_937873135.1. GTDB lineage: Bacteria > Cyanobacteriota > Cyanobacteriia > Cyanobacteriales > Nostocaceae > Rhizonema. Next base: position 7,256 of record CALMVQ010000239.1, read on the forward strand.
GTCAATTAATACTGCTTCAAGTTTACCACCACGCAAAATAATATTATTCGGTTTGATGTCGCGATGTAAAATACCTTGTTTGTGAACATATTCTAAAGCTTGTCCCACTTGGTCAATGTAGCGTAATGCTTCCGACTCTGACAATTGTCCATGTTTATCAACATAAACTCCTAAATCTTCCCCATCAATATATTCCATCACCATCCCCCACATTCCATCTTCTTGAATCAATTCATGGACTTTGACAATATGCGGATGATGACAACCTCGTAACCGCAAGGCTTCGTTCACAAACTTTTCTTGTTTTTCTTGAAAGTCATCTTGACTTTGGTGCATCGGATTGAGGGTTTTGAGAGCAAAGACTTTACCCGTGCCCTGCTCTACTGCGCTATAAGTTACACCAAAGCCACCACCACCAAGAACTTTTTGGATAATGAATCTGCCATTTTTGAGCGATTGCTTTGGTGTCCACAGTTTCATCTCAAATCTCCGATACGTTTGTTACATGCTTGAGTCTGCTCAACCACCTAGGAAAAATGAACCACCTGTTTTCGATAGCGTCAACAATTTTTGTGACTGCTACCGCCCTTAATTGTCAGTTGGCGTAATTTTATCATGCACTTTAATTTAGGCAATTACCAACTGTACGTATAGTAATTTTTTTAACTCCCATCGTTCGTAGTTGCTAAGATCGCTTTTCAGCTTCAAGACTATCCCCTCTTTGTACAGCCGAACTTGCTTGGCGATACTTAACCCGAGCAAGACTAATCTCGGCGTTACCCAAACTATTTAAGACTGAGAGGTTTACAGCCGGATTATTAACTTTTTTAGCAAGTTCTCGACTTAGTTCCAAATTTTTGATCGCTGACTCGTAATCTCCCATCAACCTTGTACTTGCGCCAAACTTCCGAATCGCGGCGACTTCACCCCTAAGTCTCACGGGCAATTTGCAAAGCACTTCCACGGCGGCAATTGCCATGCTTGTCGGGACTACATAATAGTGCGAGAATCTGTCATAATGTCATTAACTGCCATCAACTGTCAGCACATGTTTGAGGTAAGGATTCAGAATCAAGAATTCAGAATTGCTGCAAGGGACAAATGACTTGCATTCTGACTCCTGACTCCTGACTCCTGTAGGGGCGGGTTTAACAAGACATTGCGTTGACTCACAAGTGATCTGAATTAAACCCGCCCCTACTCCTGACGGATGTATTCTTACTGTTTGAGTCCCTATGGAAATGACTTCTCTCAACATCTCTTTGCCCAAAGCTATGAAAGCTTACATCGAAGCGCGGATTAGCGAAGGAGGCTATAGTACGCCCAGTGAATATTTACGCTCGCTGATCCGCGATGAACAAAAGCGCCATGAAGAAGCTAAGCTGGAAGCAATGCTGCTGGAAGCTCTCAGTGCGGGTGAGCCGATTGAAATGACTCCTGAATACTGGCAAGCAAAGCGTCAAAAACTTCAGTCGCGGCTGCGGGAGCGGTAAGCGTGAAACTCTTGATGATTAATTCACAGGCGGATCTTGATATTGATCGAGAAGCACTTTTTCTAGCAGAGCGCTCAGGAGAAGATACCGCCTTTCACTTCTATGAATCCTGTGAGGAATCTTTTACTCTTTTGCAAACCTATCCGCAATTAGGTAAGGTTCGGAGTTTTAGGAATGTGTCTCTTGAAGTGCGGGTATGGCGAGTAAAAAGTTTTACTGAATATCTGGTTTTCTACCGTATTTTACCTAATGCAGTAGAAGTTTTACGCGTCATTCATGGTGCCCGTGATATTGAAACAATTTTCAGCGATGAGTTTGCTGATTAAGAATTGGCATTTGATACAGTGTTTACCATCATTCCATAAACTTTCAATCCGTAGTGATCGCTATTTAGATCCTCGACTGCTACGATGATCTTCATCATCTGGTCATTGAAGGTTGCAATCCTGTGACCTGCCGATGATACAGGTGGTGAGAGAATCGAATGTATATTGTCGTCCTGGTGATTTGCCTTGGGTAATCGTGAGGGTGATTTTGGCAGGCATTTGCTATTTATTATATAGGAATCATATTTGATTTCTGAAAAAAACTACGAGATAATACGTAGTGA
>CALMVQ010000240.1 GCA_937873135.1 uncultured Scytonema sp.
ATACTGATTAATTTGTTGGTAATCGGCATTTGGGAAAAAGTTTGTGATCTACTGAAAGTCGAAAGTAGAGTTGGAGGCAATGTTTTGAGATCAGATATTGCTACGATTGTCCCTATTCTTCCTACCAATTGTTCTATTGCCCAGAGAGAAGCCTCCTTTAATTCTTCACCAGAAACACCGTGCTTCTTCATCACCATCGGCATCCAGAATGCACTGACTGTATCCTCCACTATCTCGGTCCCGCTTTTACCAGAAAGATGATTGTCTAATAAATACTGGAACATCTTTCCTTTCCATGTATTGAAACTGCGAGTCATTCTTGGAAACTCTACTGCTCTTTGCGGCTTCGTCTTCACTTCTTTCTCTCCTGAACGCTGCTTAAAATCTTCATACCAAATTATTGCTTTTGCGGGGTTTTTGTGTCCTCCGCTTTTTTACGACCTTTTATGGTTTTTTAAGCCTTTCTATGACTCAATACGGTTTTATTCCTAGAAATTTAATCAGAGGTCATTAAAAGTTTGAGAGGATTTTACGGCTTTCTATGGCTTTTTATGGTATTTTCAGTTTTACCCCACTTTCTATCCCCACATCCGTATAACCCACACTACACAAGGGTTTGCGGGGTTTGCTAGTATAGTGCCGTTACTCGCTACTCACGGCTTTCGTGGTGAGACGCCAGCCATGTCTTCTGTATACGCTGTACGCGCATACTGCTTCCTTGAAAGGAAGCGACGGCGACGGCTGGCTCCTGCGGAGGGCAAATCCGGGTGAAGTTCAGCAATTGATTTATTGAAACGCTCAATCAACATTAAGTTATTCATCATGCCAAGTAAAACTAAGCGAGCTGATGGAGTTGCCAGAAAGATTACGCATCCAGTACGGTTTGCTGCTGATGAGTATGAGCAGTTGAAGAAAAAGGCGTATGAAGCGAGAGTGAGTATCGGAGAATTTATTCGTCGAGCTGCACTACGGCGGCGCGTTGTCGAACTACGACCACCCCCACAGTTGAATTGGAAGTTGTATGAGGAGCTTCAGGCAATTGGGGTGAATCTCAACCAGATTGCCAAAGCCGTCAACACAGCAGTGAAGATTGGACAGGAAGTGAATATTGATAAGGAGCAATTGCAAAAGTTAGTGGAGTCTCTAGGTGCATCCATCAGGGAGACGCAGATGCAACTGTTGGAGTGCGGTGCAGCAGATGATGACACAGAAGAATTAGATTAATTTTCAGGCGATGCCTTTGGCAACGGCTAAAGCCGTATCGCCACCACCGATTTAAAAAAAAAGCTACTCTCCTAAAACTACACCCTAAACAGAATCGGAGTTCCCTTGATTGGCAAGCAGTTTAAAAACCGAAGCTTTCGTTCCACCCTAGACTACGTGCTGGGCAAAGAAAAAGCCGCCATGCTCGACAGCAACATGGGTGGCATTACACCCAGGCAGTTGGCGTTGGAGTTTGGTGCCGCCCGAAGACTCAAACCCAATCTCCAGCGTGCCTGTGCCCATGTAATTCTGTCAGTTCCCCACCGCGATGCATCCCATACCCAAGGGGAATACCACGAGCATTTAGAGGATGAGCAGTATGTAGAGATAGCTCAGCACTGGCTCAAGGAAATGAAATTTATTGGTGACGGGCTAAATAAAAGCCAATACGTGATTGCCCGTCACCATGATACTGAGCATGAACACATCCATATAATTGCTTCTCGTATTCGTATGGACGCAACAGTAGTCTCCGACTCTTGGGACTATCGGCGCAGTGAAGTGGTGGTACGACAGTTGGAAAAAGAGTATGGGTTAGAACCTACACCCTGTAGTAGTGAGAAGGTTGCCACCAAGGTAAAAGAGGAATATGGTATTGAGACAACTGTCTCTCACCGTCACGCTCAAACTCAAAAACAGAAACACCATTCGTCTATTGAGCCACCTATTACTCAACTACTGGCTGACATTATTGATGAAGCTACCCAAGATAAACCCACTGTCACTGAGTTGATTGCCAGACTCCAGGAACAAAATGTTGTGATTCATCCACAGTTCAGCACCAGGGGGTTGTTTAAGGATGCGATCGCTTTTGAGATGGATGGGGTGAAGGTGGCAGGCAATAAACTGGGAGCGGCATACAGCTTTCCAGGGCTGCAGAAAAAACGCGGTGTTTCTTATGATCCAAAACGGGATTTGCCTGCACTCCGTTTATGTGCAGATGGAAAGTTGGTGGAACTGCCGCCATCCGCTTCAAAGCAATTAATAGAGGCATCACCACCAGAAGACGACTCTGTGGCTTCACCCAGCATCTTTGAAAAACTGAAACTTTCAATCAATGCAGCAGCGGCGGATTATCTGTCAATGCCAGAGATCATTGCCAAGTTGTACTCAACTGGTGTGAAGGTAAAAGTGGAATTTAGTACTCAGGGATTGGCGAAGGGGATTTCTTATGAGATTGATGGAAGCTCTATAAATAGCAGCAACTTGGGTGAACAGTACAGCTTTGAGGGATTACAGAACTTAGGTGTGGACTATAACCCAGAATGGGACAATCAGTTGATTGAAACCATTTTGGACTATAGCAATGAGGGACGTAGTATTGATGATAGTTATATTGACCGGCTGAGACGTTATCGCCAAACCAAACAGCTTGAGCAACAGAGAATGAAGCAGGTAAATTGGGTATTGGGGATAGAAGAGGAAGTGCCGATGGCGATCGCCCCAGTCGAACCAGAGAATATAGATAACCAGAAAGTTGTCATCCACACTGATTCACAACCTAGCGTCATAAAAGTTTCGACTACCATTGGCGATCACTATGAGACTACAGCAAAAGATAGTAGCAGCAATAATTCAGTCAAAGATGATACTTTAGAGGGCGATACAGCTCCCGAGAACGATCTACTCCAAACTTCGATTTCACAGGAGTACGCTGACAAAATCGGGGCGACTATTCGACTACTGTGGCAGCGCCTGGGGCAACCTCAGCAAATAAATGGTCAACATTATGATCTGGAGCTTATAGGGGAAACTTTTCAAGTGATGCGGAAAAGTGGAGAGCAGATTGCTTCTGTTCCCTTGGATTCATCAGCTACTGCATCATTTCAGGGCTTTACTCAAGAAGATTGGGACAGATTTGACAAGGTAGATGCAGTGCTGAAAGCCGAACATTTGCGACCTAGACAGCAGCGGCATCAAAGCGGCATAGAACTTGATTGAACGACGAGCAACCACCTTAAAGATCTGCGAAATGCAGGTTAACACCTTGTAATTGTGATGTTTTCGTTAATATCAAGGAGGTGATACAAATATGGTTCAATCAGGAAACGGTAACGGAAGCAAAGATGTCAATCCCAAATTTAAATCAGAACTTCTCACAGAAGCACGACTTAGTCTGGGATTGGCTGTACCCTAGCAGTTGCTCAACTAGCTTAATAAGCAAGCCATCCCTGTGATGAATTCGGTAATGATGGGTTTGCTTGGCACTTTATCTTTAGCAGCGGGTGCTTTAAGTGTAATCACCTTTTTTACTCTGTCATCTGTTTGCATTGGTATTCTCAGAGCAGGACGGGAGGGGCGATCGCTGCCGAGGCTTTTGGAGCAAACAATATAGATAGAGTTTTTTATCTGATTTGTTCAACAGTTTTGCACCGGGAACTAAACTTCAGCCTTCCTTGTCTCACTTGAAATGGATGTTTGAGTGGTTTATCATCACTGTTGGGATGTACGGATTTTTTGCAAAAATCAAATTAGGAGTCCTATGGAATCTACAGCAGTTTTATATGAATAATCTACAGTTAACGAACAAGCAACATTCTTATTTACAGCAGTTTCTCATAGTGGAATTGAAATGATGGAGCGTCAGCAGCGTGGTGTAACATTGTGGTTTACCGGGTTGAGTGGTGCGGGCAAGACCACAATTAGCTCCTCAGTGGAGAAGAAACTACGAGCCCTTGGCTATAAAGTTGAAGTTTTAGACGGCGATGTGGTGCGCCAGAACTTGACCAAGGGTTTGGGATTTAGCAAAGAAGATCGAGAAGAAAACATTCGCCGCATTGGTTTTGTAGCGGAGCTACTGACTAGAAACCAAATTATAGTTATTGTTTCAGTAATCTCTCCCTACCGGGAAATTAGGCTTGAAATGCGGCACCGGATTGATAATTTTATTGAGGTTTACGTTAACGCACCCATTGAAGTCTGCGAACTCCGGGATGTAAAAGGGTTATATAAGAAGGCTCGCTCCGGGGAAATTAAAAATTTTACGGGGATTGACGACCCTTATGAACCACCTCTAAATCCAGAAGTGGAATGTAGAACTGATATAGAAACTTTAGATGAGAGTGTAGCCAAAGTATTAGCTTTGCTCGCCTCAATGAACATAATATCATCGACGGTTGCATCAGTAGGGTAGACGCATCATTAGGTTGGATCAACGCTGACTGAATATTTTGACTAACAATTCTTGGCTTGATTCCGCTGATTCCAGTACTGGTCAACTATCTCAAAAGAACCTTTGAATCGCTCTGATTTTAGGCTTTCTTTTTCCCAGCCTGAAGAAGTTTTTGTATTACCCTTTAAAATTCGCTCGATCAAGGGGACAATTTTTTCGGGTTGAGCAGTTTTTTGGTGTAGATGAAAGTTGGCGATCGCATAAGCTTCAAAAGGGTGTGTATCTTCCAATTTTAATGTTTCGCTTTGTGCGACAAAATCGTTTAGCTGCTCTAACGATGGCATAGCTACCTGTTCGGGGGCATAGAGCAAATCAAGATAAATCGGAATGACTCGCCAAATCTGCTCTCGGGACTGAAGTGGAAAGGCATACGGACTTATATCTTCTCCCTCAACCAGCGGGTCTATTGTTTTACTGTTTCGTGCTTTACGTACTGTCTTGCGGTTGATTGAAGTGCGTTCTGGAAAGATCTGGCATTCTTATTTAAGCAGTGTCCTAGACCCTCATGTTTTGTTTTACCTCCTTATGTAGTCGCAGATTTATATCGGCGACGGTGGCGAATTGAAGATGCTTTTAATACGGTAAGAAGACTCTTGGGGTTAAGTTATTTTTGGACGGGTTCAATCAATGGAATTCAATTGCAAATTTGGGGAACTTGGTTATTTTATGCAGTTTTAGTAGATTTAGGTGACGCCGTAGCCGATGAACTTTCTCTGCCCTTTGACGAGATTTCATTAGAAATGATTTATCGCGGTCTTTATCACTGGAGTTTAGACTAAAGGCGATCGCTCAGAAAATAATACTTACAGAATTGTGAGTCTAAAAAAATATGCACAAGAGCGGAAATAAAAATTTCCCTGAAAAGAAAAAGTGGTCAGCCATGTTGAACTGACCACTAGATGGTCAATGCTGATAAAAGGAATAAAAGTACCAGATTGACCATGCCATTTGATAAGCTTAAACAATTCCGCTCTAGTGTCTACACAATTCTAGGTAAAGCCAAAGATGCTTTATTTGACCTGATGGATGCAGTGTTAGTGACACGTAGTGTTTACTCGTTCGTGGAACTTTCAGTATCTCCAGTATTTAGACGAAAGTGGTGTAGCATATACGAAGCTCTTGAAGATAGTAATCCACCGCGATGCGAATTAATGCAGTTGTATATTCAGCAACTTCCTAAAACAGAGCAACTGGTCTTAGCAGGAGATCACACAGCTTGGCCAAGATTGGAAGCGGTTACACTCAAAGAGCGCACCTACGAACATCAAGCGCAGCCAATGTCAGGGGCAAAACCAGTAACCGTGGGACAAGGCTACAGCACTATAGCCTGGATTCCTGAAACACAAGGAAGTTGGGCATTACCCCTGTTACATGAGCGGATCACCAGTTTTGAAAATCCGCTTGAAAAGGCGGCAGCACAATTAAGACTTGTTTGCCAAAATCTACCCACACGCCCATTATCCTTATGGGATGCGGAATATGGCTGTGCCAGCTTTGTGAAAAACACAGCCGACATTGCTGCGGATAAATTGATGCGCTTACGGTCGAATCGCCTACTCTACAGTGCGCCACCACCTTACACAGGTGTTGGTCGTCCTCGTGTTCATGGGAATAAATTTAAACTCAACGACTCAACAACGTGGTGGATACCTGACCAAATGTTAGAGGTACTCGACCCAAAAATGGGGCGGTTGTGCCTCCGTTTATGGTGTAATCTCCACTTTCAACAGTCTGCCAAGATCAATATGCATGTGATCCAAGTTGAGCGATATGACGAAGCACGATCGCGAACAGCTCGACCTTTATGGCTAGTCTGGGTGGGTAAGGGAATGCCAGAATTATCCCAAATCTGGCGTCACTATTTACGTCGCTTTGCCATTGACCACTGGTATCGATTTGCCAAACAACGTCTTCACTGGACACTTCCTAAACTAGGTACAAGAGAACAGTCTGAGCGATGGAGCGATCTGATGCCACTCCTCACTTGGCAACTTTGGTTGGCTCGCGAGCTTGTGAACGATCGCCCCCTTCCTTGGCAAAAGTCAGTCACTAATTTAACGCCTGGAAGAGTTGCTCAGTCGATGGGAGCAATTTTCGCAGTGATTGGCACACCAGCCCAACCACCCAAATCCCGTGGAAAGTCCCCTGGGTGGCCTACAGGACAACCTCGCACCCGTAAAATCCGTTGCCCTATTGTCAAAAAAGGTACGTATCGACCCCAAAAACAACACTCCAAGTCGGCTTAAATCTTTGACTTTTATATTTTGATGCGTCTAGTTCATTAACTCAGTACCTCTGAGTCATTTTTTCATGAGTTAGTCTAAACTCCAGTTATCATTTTACGATGGCTCATCAAAAAGGTAAGACAACAGACCCCGTTAAGTATTTTGCTGACCCCCAAAATCGAGATTTAGGCATTATCAAACAGCAGCGAAAATCAAACGTTAAGTTAATTGTCGCTCCTTTTCCCGATCTTCAACGAGGGTCTGACCAGTTTTTTTTCAACAATTCTCTACAAACCTATTGACAAAAGACTTACAGTCTTAACTTGTCACAAATGGGGGTCGGTGACCCTTTTACGTAGAGACTGGGTGAAAGGATACCCAGGAGGAGACGGCTCCTCAGTCCAATGCGCTATTGCGCCTCCGCACAACTTTCACGTCGCGCCATGCCCTTTCTCTCATATCTCTGGTTAGAAAAGCAAACAAGAGCGATTTTTGAAATTAGCGTAGGCGTAGCCCGCCGCAGGCATCGCCTGAACAAGCATCCATCCCAATTCTCTCTAGATTTTAAGTTACTTCACTGGTTTTGGAGTGATTTATTTAGCATATACCTATGTAATCTTTTGCTCAACTTAATGTGATTTTTTTGCATGCTTTATTCGCGTACTCCTGGTTTATCCTGGAGGTGCAAGATCTGAGTTGAAGCGATCGCTCTTTTGCACACGACAGTTATTAATCGCAAACAGAAGCAGCTTGAATCTCTAAAAGCATACTTGCTGTTTCTCAACAAAACTGGTGTCCTTCAAAACCGCAACCCTGGATTAGAAAGAGAGATTACTTTCCAAAACAATCCGCCTAAAGTTGTATTGAAGGTTGAACCAGAAGATCCGAAGTTTCCGGAAGAATTTCGAGAGGTGCGCGTGGAATATCGCCCACTTAATAAACAAATCCTAGAAGCACATAAACAGGGGTATGACGTAAGTGTAATAGCAGATATTGAAGTCGGTAAACACGTTAGATTCAAGCATTTTTCCAAGAAGAAATGAGTCTCTTTAATAGTTAAAAGAGTAGGAGATAATTGCCTAACGGCTGAGTTTAAAAGAAACTTAGCCGTTAGGCAATCTATGAATCATCAAAAACTTGACACCAATAATGTTCAATTGAGCCTGCTGCCACCAAATCTATTGTCACAAGTTAACAGCACTACAACGGAAAACAAACTTCAAGTCGGTACTCAAAAAACATTGAAGCTTCTAGCTGCAATGGGGATGAATAGAGAACTCCTGGCATTATTATTGGAAATGGCAGAGTTCCACGCGGATCACTTGCGATACTTAATTGGACCATTGGTTTTTCATCAAACATCTTGGACAGAAACTGTCCCCGATTGGCTAAAGACTGCTTGTATTCAGGATCGCGTTGAAACCATTATCGACGAGTACGAACGTGATGAAGTAGGAGAATACGCGACTGCAACGGAAATCTTAATATACATGATGCCTGCTACCTACGTTGCACCCATACCTCATTCATACTTTTCCGTCTATGCTTGGTGCTTTGATAAAGTTACAACCAAACATAACAGACTGCCCAGTGGAGTCAGCAGTGGCTACTCGTTCTTGGATATGCGTCCTGTTGACTTCGACTCAATCAAATACGATTACTTTGACATAGCCAGGTTGATCAGGACAAGTGTAATACGACACGCTAAGCAAGCTGGCTGGGGTAAAGCTCGCTCAAGAGAAAACTCTCATGACCAGACTTTGAGCGAAGCTCGCCGGATGGAGTACTCCACCCGGCAGACTTCGCGCAAAAGTGCGGCACGGACACCTTCTCAATTTGCTATTGTACCAACACCTGGTACTCAAGTAACAAACCCACCATCTGAAGTCCAGCTTAAACTGTTTTAAACCCTAATTCCCGCGTGACGATAGCCATGCGGGTTCTACTTTTTAATGAACAAATTGACAGTAAGCTGAAGCTTACACAAAGTTGAAAATGGCGATCACTACAAACAAGCCACCTACAAAAAATGGAGTTTTCATAAAATGAACGCACAACAGATTTTAAACGTAGTTTTCTATACAGTAACAATCAGCTTCTTATTAACAGTGATTTACTGCGAAATAGCTAAATCCTCAGTCAATATGATACAAGTATCGATAGATTTGCGCAAAGCTCGCCGGACCGAATCTTCTGTCCGGCAGACTTTGCATCAAGAGCAAATAGATTTAAGCCTCTTTTTGGAGGAGCATCCAACAACTTCTGAAGAAAGTCATGATCCAGCAATATTGCTACCAGCAATTGAAGAGAAACCTATTGAAATAACTGAGCCTAAAATATTAACGCTGGTCAAAAAGAAAGAATTAGACTTGACCAACATGAATGTAATCGAGCTACGAGAAGAGTGCAATAAAATGAGAATCAAATGGAGAGAAGCAGTGACAGATATTAAAACAGGCAAAAAACGCTCCCTCCGCAAAGCTGAGATGGTAGCAGCTTTACAACAAAAGCTTAGTGCTTGAAACTGTTAGGCATTAGTAGTATTTGTGCAAAAACTGGGTTAAGACTAGACAAGTCTTTCAAGCTTAACCCGGTTTTCACTCACAACTCAAAAGCGAGAACTAGATATTTTAGGAGATAAAAATGACGGAACCAGTGATCCGAAATTATGAAAAAGTTGAGCATCTCCACATCGGGGACAACTATTCAGATAAGGATGCCTCACAGGGGTTCTAAAAAACTTTGTGATCAAGCTGAAATTACGTTCTTTCTGGGTACACTGAAAAGCATCGCGATACGTTCCATGTCCTCTCTCCCGAACTAAGTACCCTCATCAGTAAGTTACTGTAGCTTCTAAAGCTGAGTTCTATAAATTGTTTTTTGTCCAACAGCAATAAATTTTCTCCTCTGGAAGCGCGATCGCTTTGTACGTTTAATATCCGCAGACGGCTGACTTCAAATCTAGCCAACATCTCACTTGCTTTGCACCCTGGCGATAGGAGGCTTCCTTCCTCATTTCCCCCAAACCTTGCACAAACTGCCTTGTGTGACCCGCTCAATATCTTGTAGCTAGAGATAAACTGTTCATGCTGATGTCTTAGCACCTCAGGCATAGATGTAAACCAGGGGTGAAGTTTCTTCCATATAGCTATCAGGAAAGAGTGGTCTTGCGACATAATACCGCTGAACCTATCGGGCATACTTGAACGCACCTCAGCTTTGTAGGTATCAGTGCTATAACTTCCAGCCATTTCCATTGCCACAGCCGAACCTATCATCAGCGCTGAAGCAGTTTCTAGCTCAATTCCTGCTTCTACAAAGTTTCCTGCTTGTATCTGTAATTCAAACCGCAAACAGCAGATTATTAAGCCCTGAATTAAAGAAAAAAAACCCAATGGAACTTTGTCCAATATTCCATTGCCTTTAAACCGTAGGCTGAAGTTGAGCAGTAGTTAGGATCGCTTAGCTCCTCAAAAATCTTTCTTGCTGTTAAAACACTTGCAGTTAAAACTAGGTAATTAGGAACATTTTGGCATTGAATGCGCCTGACGTGAAAGTATTCATCATAAATTTGGCAATCAAGCTCTTCGTTAGGGAGGAATTCTTCTGTTTCCAGACTTGCCCAGAAAAAGTCAGTGGCCTCTTTAATCTGGGAGTTTGATATAGAAGGTTGTGAAAGCATGTTGAGAAAATTACCTAGATCTTTGACACACTCGCTTAAGTTGTAGCTAGCAAGCAGGTTCTCTGGCTGTAACAAATAGAAGTTATTAGTCATATTTTTTTAAGCTATGAAGATTAACACAATTTCGAGCAAATTTAACAAGTTAGGCGTTGGAGAACGAATCAGCTTGAGAGCAAATTAATTTCCACGCTTGCTCCACATTTATCCTTTCCGTTGTTGCTTGTCCAATCGACATTCTTAAAGTTAGTTTTTGGTCAAGCTTAGTTGAAGTTAGGTAGAGTTTGCCTGAGGAATTGAGATTGTTAAGGATTAGCTGGTTAATGCGATCGCCACCTTTGTGCCGAAAGCAAACTAAATTCAGGGGAGGATTCACAACTAGCTCAAAACTGGCGTGAGATTTTACCCATTCAGCAAATTCTTGTGCTAAAGCGACATGCTTACGGACATAATGTTGTAAGCCTTCGATGCCATAATGGCGAATCACAAACCAAAGTTTGAGGCTTCTAAATCTGCGTCCTAAAGGAATCTGCCAGTCGCGGTAGTCAATCACCTTGCCCGAATCGCTAGCCTGATTTTTTAGGTATTCTGGCATAATTGAGAGTGCCTGAATCAGCGAGGCGCGATCGCGCACGTAGAAGCAGGTACAATCAAAGTTAGTCATCATCCATTTATGAGGGTTAAAGCAATAACTGTCAGCTTGCTCTAGCCCTTGATGAATCCACCGAAATTCTGGACATAAGGCAGCAGTACCGCTCATCGCCGCATCAACATGCAGCCAGATCTTGTACTTTTGAGCAATTTCTCCCAACTGCGGAATCGGATCGATGGCATTGGATGAGGTTGTTCCGACAGTAGCAGCCAAAAAACATGGAGTTAACCCTGCCTGAATATCGGCTTCAATGCACTCCTGTAGCGCCTCTTCACGCATGGCATAGTTAGTATCCACCTCAAGGAAACGCAAGTTTTCCCGACGCAGCCCCGCAATTTTAACGGCTTTTTCCATCGACGAGTGCGCCTGAGTAGAAGTATAAACAACTAGCTTGTTGATATCTGCAATCTTCTGTTCACGAGCGGCGAGCAGAGCTACAAGACTTGCACTACTAGCCGAGTCTTGAATAACTCCTCCACCTGCTTGGGAAGATTTGAACTGTTCTGGTAGCCCGAGCATATCTACCAGCCAGTCTAAAATATGGCTTTCCAACTCAGTACAGGCTGGAGAAGTTGCCCACAACATTCCCTGTACCCCCAACCCTGCACTGATTAACTCTCCTAAAATCGATGGTGCAGAAATCCCGGTGGGAAAGAAGGCAAAGAAATTGGGAGATTGCCAATGAGTGAGTCCTGGCATAATAATTTCATCTAGGTCTTTCAAAATTGCCTCGAAAGACTCTCCAAGCTGCGGTGCATCCTGTAGCTTCGCTCTTATGTCCCCTGGCTCAACTTGAGAAAGAACGGGTAGGTTCTCGACATTCTCTAAGTAGTTGGCTATCCAGTTTATAGCTTTATATCCCCAACGGCGAAATTCCTCTGGAGACATGTGGTAGTCTTGTTGCGATTCCATTTCAAAGCCTATAATACGAGCAAAACCTTGTATCATTATTACTATATACTAGTAAGCTATAGCAATCCTAAATAGGTAGTGAACACTGAGATGACAAACCACTAGTAACCTATTCTCAACAATCATACGCAAATAATCCGCTGTTTTTCGGAAGAAAATTTCAGGAATGGGTTGTTGCTGTTATTTCAGTTACCTCGGCATGAAATAGGAGTTTATTCTGACAGGGTTCTAAAATCTGAGAGAAAAACTTTTTGCAGCGATTGTGTTCATCGGCAATCACCACTCGCGCCTCATGTCCGGTGCGGAATACCTCAGCGCGATCGCGTTCTTCATAGGCTGCAATAATCACAAAATCTCCTGGCATGCACAAATGTGCAGCTGCACCATTAAGACAAATGACACCACTTCCAGGCTTTCCTGGCAACACGTAGGTTGACAAGCGGTTGCCATTGCTAACATTCCAAATTTCCACCTCCTGCAAAGGCAGAATTCTTACCTGATCAATTAATTCACTGTCAATGGTGACACTACCTACATAATTAACATTTGCATCCGTTACACGTACTTGATGTAGCTTGGCGTGCAGCAGTCTAATTATAGCCATGATTTTTTACTGTATATGTCAATTGAATGATAGTTTTTCAAGCACTTTTTCAAATAGCACTGCTTCTTTATAAGGGGCAGGAACATTAGAAAAAACTCGCTTACCCTCAAACTCAAAAGACTCGTACTGCACGGCATATTTTCGTTGATATTCCAACTCTTGAGCAATATAGGTCGTAACCGAATGCGTACAAATTGTCACAGCACGCTTATAGTTTAAACTTACCGCTACTTCAAGTATCTTCTTTTCCAAAGCTAAGGCAATAGCAGCACCGTTTGCATGGAAAGACGTACCTGACATAAATACATGGACAATTTCTCCTACTTTCATCTCCCCATAACTTTTGATGTACAGCTGCTCTAAAGAATTCAATAGTGCAAAAATTGGATTCAAGAACTCAGGGATCTCAAATTCCCCCGTCAGAGATCTAGCAAAATCTTCACTCAAACAAAATCCCACAATATTTCCAGAAAGCCGATGGAACGCAACGAAGGATAAATTCTCCAAGAGGCAGTTTTTACAAATTTGTTCAGAAAAGACATTGAACTGTTCTTTCTGAAGACCCAAACTGACTCCCAAGGGTTCTCTTAAGGTGAAGGATTCGCTGACTAATGCCACAGTCTGTTCTAAATATTGCTTCTCGAACGGAACAATTTCAACATCACTCAAATGCACCTCAACCAGTGTCCAAGGCTTTATCTGTTTGTATTTGTCGAAAAGCTTTGCTAAAGATGCGAGGGACGGCTCATTGACAAAGTTGGAAAGGGGAATGTATACCCCAAATTCCTGCTTTAGTTTTTCCAGCAAGGATACAACGGACAAAGAGTCCCCACCTAGGTGAAAGAAATTATCGTCTTTGCTAATAGGAGAAACATGAAACATCTGCTGCCAAATGTCTGCTAGCAACTTTTCTATTTCAGTTTGAGGCTGCTTTTTTGAATCAATAACCCTGAATCTCCACCCACTCATGCCAGACAAAGCTTGGCGATCCACTTTACCATTGGGAGTTAGGGGTAGTTCATCTACAGCAACGAGTCTCATTGGCACCATGTAATGGGGGAGCTTGGCGAGGGCGTACTGTCTGATCGCATCCAAATTAACTGTAGAAGGAACAACAAATGCCGCTAAATGTTTTGTTTCTGGTGTCTCCTCGTTTTCCTGAAAGATAACGGTGACATTAGATATTTCTTGGTGGAACTGCGCCAAGACCTTTTCTATTTCCTCAAGTTCTACTCTAAATCCCCGAATTTTTACCTGATTGTCAACCCGACCTATATAATACAGTACGCCATTATTGTCTGTGGTTACTAGGTCTCCTGTTTTAAAAATAATACTATTACCAGACCAAGGATTGGGGATGAATCGAGCTTTGGTTTCTTGAGGCTTGTTGTGGTATCCGCGTGCTAGCACGATACCTCCTATCCACAGTTCGCCTACCTCACCTGGGCGAACTGGCTGTAAATTTTCATCCAAGATATGAATCTCGGCATTGAGGATGGGTTGACCAATTGGCACATCCGGTTCTAACTTTCTTATATCCCCCGCAAACTCAGCCCAAGTGACGTCACCTGCTACCTCAGTACTTCCGTAAAGATTCAGCAAAATCCCGTGAGGCACGCTTGCTCTGAATTTCTGCAACAGATTTCGCGTCAGTCGCTCTCCGCTGACCGTCCAAATTTTGAGAGCAGGGAGGGCTTCTCCCAAATCTGGACGAGTCTTGAGCAGCG
The DNA here is from genome assembly GCA_937873135.1 of uncultured Scytonema sp. Classification (GTDB taxonomy): domain Bacteria; phylum Cyanobacteriota; class Cyanobacteriia; order Cyanobacteriales; family Nostocaceae; genus Rhizonema. The sequence continues at coordinate 14,235 of CALMVQ010000240.1, forward strand.
CTTGTAGTAAGGAAGGCACGAGGATGATGCGAGTCACTTTGGCTGAGTGAAGGAAATCAATTATTTCTTGAGGATTGGCACTGGAGGAGTGGGGAAGAATGACGACTTTTAATCCAGTGAGCAATGCGCCAAAAATCTCCCAAACCGAGTCCACAAAGTTGAGGGTGGTTTTGTGACAGCACACTTCCTTAGAAGTAAAAGGGTACTGATTCCACATCCAAATGCAGCGATTAACAGTGGCTCGGTGAATTCCACAAACGCCTTTGGGGATGCCAGTACTACCGGAGGTGTACAAAATGTACATTAAGGCATCGGGAGTAACGACAACGTCTGGGTTGCTGCTGTCTTGTTTCGATAGAGATTCGTTGTCTACCAGGAGAATCTCCCCCACAAAGAAGGGAAGAGTATTCAGAAGTGACTTTTCTGTTATCAGAACTTCACAACCAGAATCTTCAATAATATACTGTTTTCTGGCGAATGGGAAGTCTGGATCTAAGGGGACGTAAGCGCCACCTGCTTTTAAGATTCCTAGAATGGCGACCACTGCGAATGGCGACCGTCGCAAGCAGATGCCTACTGGAGTTTCTAACCCTACTCCAAGAAATCGTAGCGCGTTTGCCAGCTGGTTCGCTTGCTCGTTCACTGCTGAGTAAGTCAGCTTTCTGTTTTCCATGACAAGGGCGATTTTTTCAGGGGTTTTGGAAGCTTGTTTTTGGAAGAGATGGTGAATGCACTGGTTTAATAGATTGTCCATCTTTGCTAATTAAGTCTCATTAATTCTTTTGAACAGCGCTCGCTCTATACTCCAACTCCAGCAGTAGTTTTGCAGTAAAAACGCCAGGTTAAGCTCACAGCTGCTGATAACACTCCTAGAACTAAGCCTAACCACAAACCAACGCTGCCCCAATGCAAATAAATTCCCATCAAATAACCACTCCCTAACCCGATTAACCAATAGGCAAACAGACCAATTACCAGAGGGACGCGAGTATCTTTTAATCCCCGTAAAGCTCCACCTGCAATGACTTGTGTTCCGTCGAAGATTTGGTAAGCGACGGATAGACCTAACAAAGTGATAGCGAGTCGCACAACTTCTGCGTTATCTGGATTCTGAGAATCTAGATAAATCGCTACAATGAAGTCAGGAAACACGCAAAAAATCAAAGCTACGATACTCACAAATATTGCCCCCAATGCAATCCCCACAAACCCTGCTTGTCTCACTCCTTTTGGATCGTTTTCCCCCAACTTTTGTCCCACGCGGATAGTAGTGGCATAGGAAATGCCTAGAGGAACCATAAAAACGATTCCTACAGTTTGGATGGCAATTTGATGAGCAGCAAGTGTCACAGCACCTAAATAACCCATAAGATAGGCTACAAAGGTATTTTGGCTGATTTCTATGGCAAAGACAATAGCTATGGGTAAACCGACTTTGATAATTTCACTAAAGGTTAGAGCATTAAAGTGACACCAATTACCAAACAATTGATAAGTTCTAAGTTCTTTATCTATGCCGATTAAACTCATGAGAGCGATGAATTGACCCCAAAGCGTCAAAGTACTGGCCCAACCTATCCCCGCTAAACCAAGGGCGGGTAAACCCAACTTGCCAAACATGAGGATGTAATTGGCAACGGCATTAACAATTACTCCAGTTACCATAATCACTATAATGAGTTGGGGGCGGTTGAGGGCAGACACAAGGTTTTTCAAGACAGAAAAGCCAATCAAGGCAGGAAAGCCCCAGACAATTGCTCGTAGATAAGACTGAGTAAGGAGGACGATGCTTTCTTGTTGTCCCAATTGCCGCAAAATAGGAGCGATATTCCATAGTAGCAGCATGATGGGAATCGATAAAGGAACAGCTAACCAAAGTCCTTGACAGGCGATATCACGGACGTGTTGGAGTTGACCCGCGCCGAAGGCAATCGCGGTGAGGATACCCACCGCCGAAACCATACCTGAACTCGTCCAAAGGAGGGCAATGTAGGTCGTAGAGCCTAATGCTCCTGCTGCTAGAGTTTTGCTCCCAAGTTCGCCCATCATCACTGTATCAGTAAAGCTGGTAGCAATTTCAGATAACTGTGCAGCTGCTAAAGGAATTGCCAATTTTAAACAGGCTTGAGCTTCTAGAAATACTTTGGAGCGCTTGAGTGACATCAATTCTATTCCCCTTGTAACGGTGATGTTACTTTTCTTCTATTGGAATTAATGAACTTTATAAAGCCTGTTTAAATTCCTCGATCTGAAGTACCTTGTTAGTTACCCTGTTAAGGATTTGCTGAATCTGGTCTATCCAATCCAGATGTTCGGGTTTCATCAGACAAGACCGCAGACAGACAATAGAGCCCCAATTCCAATTAATTTCTTCCTCAGTATCTAAAAACAGATATTTGGGCAGATTAGTTATGGCTAGGTGGAGATTTTCCTCTGCCGCCGCTTTAAAACTGTGCGTTCGCTTATTTTGAGATCGGGAGGGGAATTAAAGCCTTAAGGTAAAAGCAAAAAGGGGATTTTTAAGTAAGCCGTTATTTGTAAGTAAAATTTATGACCATCACAGCTATACTCCCAGAAGCGATGATTTAAGGCACAGGGCTAGCATAAATCATAAAATGACCAAAAGCCCTGTGTGAGCAAAAATGCCTGAATAGATTGAAGCGCCACCGATTACAAGTTCTGTAAGGCTTAATTAAATCTTGTGGTTAAAAATGAGCGAACGTACAGTTAAAAATATCCTTTGCCAGTCGTCAAGATTCACTAACCACAATGTTGGAACCAACCAATACATCAAAGAAAAGCGCAAGATAGTCGAATGTGCTAGAAATTCTGGATTGAATGTCTCCGACTTTATTAGACAGCGAGTCTGTTACGATGCTCCTGATTTAATGCAACAAATTACGAATAATTACGCACAATCACTACAAACGAAAGGACTTGAACGTGCTGACTTTTCACGGAAAGTCGAGGGAAAAACCTGCGCTGCGCCGCGCAACCCTTTACGGTTACTCGTTGTGTGCGCCACGATTAATCGTGAAGTGCCCCTTATCAAGCCGTTTATTAGAATAAATTCCCAATTAATACTAAAAATCCGGCTTGATTTGGTGAGTCCAGCGCTGCAGGAGAGTTGCGAAACCCTAAAAATACCCTTTTCAAGATGCCGTGAAAAGTCAGATCGCCGGAAGGCTGCCTTTTTGTTGAGGCAAATTCGTTATCTGCTAAATGTTAATGTCGTAACGCCAGTAGCACTAGTGACCCCTTCAGGTGTAGCGCATTGTTCAGGTGACAACGTAGTATCGGTAACTGTTCGAGTTACCATGTCACCAGCAAACTCCCCAGAAGTGACGGTTCCGACTGATGTTAAGATAATTTCACCCTCGGCAACGACTATCTGACTCGTGACATAATGTACCGTGCTGGATTGACCATTATTAAAAATGTATTTGATGTCAGAGGTGGGGATTGAACTATCCAGACAGGAAGTATTCACTTGAAGTGTAAAGTTGTATCTTGCTGACTTGATTGTTGGGTCACTCAAGGATACACACGTAGTATGTGAGCCATCTACTTTGGCGGTGGCGGTGGTTGGTGGTTGCGTATTTGTGAGTCCTGGGGAATATGTAACAGTTTCTCCTCCCACTGGACAAGTCAGGTCAATGACATCGGCGGAGGCAGGTTTGCCACCCAGACTAAAATCAATTCCAATTATTGCAGTTGCAATGGCGCAAGCGAGCGCTGAGACTTTGCGGTTCAAAGAATATTTTGACATGATGGCGGTGGTAAATATTTATAATTAAGTGATTCTTTTTAGGAAGAATTGCTTACACCTGTAGAGTTTATAGTGGTTCTTTATGAGCAACAACTATCTCACGTTAGTTGACAATCGTCAAAAAGACTGTTGTTAGCACTCTTCTAAATGCTTGTTAACCACTCTTTTACCTACTTATTACGACAAACCCACACATCTATAACACTCCCGGACAATTGTCACAGTCCTTGGAAAAACCTGCGCTGCGCCGCGCAACCCTTTATGGGTACTCGTTGTGCACACTCGCGTTTAATCGTGAAGTGCCCCTTATCAAGCAGTTTATTAGAAGAGATTCGAGGGTTAATACTAAAAATCCTGCTTGATTTGGTGAGTCCAGCGCTGCACTCCTGTCAGCCCGACCTAGGCGACTGGCGTTAGCGCAGCGGTAGCGTTAGCGAAGCGGTAGCGACGGAGGAGCGTCGGAACGAGCGTCACCCGAAGGGTCCGGGTTGCGCGTTTTGTGTCGATTAATGCGTCGTCTGCTCTCAAACGGGTGGCAAGAAATCTCAACCGCAATGGATGGCAGCGACTAGAAGGCACTCGCCTTGAAGCAGGACAATAAGGAAAATTGTAGTACGACCGAAACGACTTTAATGACGTAACGAGCCAAAAAACCACAAAGCAAAGTGGTGGTAATCAATCTCAAGTTCAAAATTATTAAGTTGCAGGCAAGTATCCTTGACGATACTTTTTTTTCTTTAAAAAATTAGCTTGCGAATTTGACCATTGTTTCACGGGAGTGACAGAGGGAACATGGGCAAACTGCTTGGTAATAGCAGTATTACCAGTCACTTTTGCCAATACATTTGCAATCACCCGACAACATCTTGCAGGCTGACTCACAACTTGCTCCTCTGCAAAACGAATGATAACCCACCGCGCATCTACAAAACATTTGTTTCTGTAATCATCATCTCCAATAAAGTGGGTTGCCCGTCCTGTATTAAAGCAATGGCTCTCGTCCACCTCGATATCCAAATGCAACCCAGTAGTTGGCTCCACAATCAGAAAATCAGCAGTGTATGGGCGTTCATGCCCGTGTGGTAGGATCTCCTGCTGTGATCGCATCCAGTCCCCAAAATAATGGTTTAGTATTTTCCCAAACTGTTCCTCGGAGGCACCCACGGGGGCAGTGCCAGTACCACTTGGCTTGATCTGAGGAGAATTATCCTTGGAATTAGGAAAAGTGGGGATGAAGATGATGGGGTAAATGGGTGCTGACTTAGCCATTGCTGTTACAAAAGACAATACCCCATCCTAAAAATAAACATTACCTATAGGAATCATATTTGATTTCTGAAAAAAACTACGAGATAATACGTAGT
>CALMVQ010000241.1 GCA_937873135.1 uncultured Scytonema sp.
CCACTCCCCACTTCCTCATAGGCATGTTCTTAACCCAAACTGTTCCCCGTCAAAGAGAAATTATTGAAGTACTGCTTCGCAATGGTTGGGACTATATGCGACGGCTGATTACCCTTGGTAAAGCCGATGAACCCCAGCTACCTACACCTGCTGTTTTAAAAAACATTTTGGTGGATTTGGGACCAGTGTACGTCAAACTCGGTCAGCTGCTTTCGACCCGTCCGGATCTGTTGAACGCAGCATATATTGAGGAACTATCAACGCTGCAAGACGAAGTACCCGCAGTTCCTTGGTCTGCAATAGAAATCGTCATCCGCCAACAACTGAAACGCCCTTTAGAAGAAACCTTCACGACAATCAATCCGATTCCAGTTGCCGCAGGATCGATCGCCCAAACACACAGAGCAACACTTGCAGATGGTCGGGAAGTCGCTTTAAAAGTGCAACGTCCGGGAATCGATCTCACGATTGCCCAAGATATTGCCTTGATTCAAGGGATTGCCGATTTGGTTGCGCGTACTGAATTTGGGCAAAGTTACGAAATAAAATCTACAGCTGAAGAATTTACCAAAGCGCTGGAAGCTGAGTTAGATTTCATCCGAGAAGCCGATTTTACCGACCAATTACGGCGGAATTTATCTCAAAGTCGCTGGTACGACCCCTCAAAAATAGTCGTTGCCGAAATTTACTGGGATTTGACAACACTCAAATTATTGGTGATGGAGTGGCTGGATGGAGTTCCCTTACTATCGGCAAATCTCAATGCTAACAAAAACGGCAAAGACCCTGTAGAAGAACGTAAAGCAATTACTTCGCTTCTGTTTCGCGTATTCTTTAAACAACTCTACATAGATGGCTTTTTCCACGCCGATCCCCATCCTGGGAATTTGTTTTATCTCAAAGATGGTCGTGTTGCCCTTTTAGACTGTGGTATGGTGGGACGACTCGATCCCCGCACGCAACAGGTATTGACAGAAATGTTGTTGGCAATTGTCGATCTAGATGCTCAACGGTGCGCTCAGTTAACTTTACAAATATCACATTCTCCTCAGCCAGTCAATTTGTCGCGTTTGGAAAGTGATTATGACCGGATGTTGAAAAAGTATCATAACTTGAATTTATCGCAAATAAATTTTAGTATGGTCATTTACGAAGTTCTGCAAATTGCCCGCAATAATAAAATTCGCTTGCCTAGTAATATGGGTTTGTATGCCAAAACCTTAGCTAATTTGGAAGGAGTGGCGCGAGGATTTAACCCAGAAATCAACTTTATCGAAGAAGCTCAGCCGTTGCTTACAGACTTGTTTGGCCGACAATTGTTTGGGGTTAGTCCCGTGCGATCGCTTCTCAGAACAGCACTAGATCTCAAAAGTCTGTCTTTACAATCTCCCCGGCAGATTGAGTTACTCCTAGAGCGCATTACCTCAGAAACCTTACAGTGGAATTTATCGATCCGTGGTTTAGATGGTTTGCGCCGCACGTTAGATGATGCTGCCAATCGTCTTTCTTTTAGCATTTTGGTGGGTTCGCTGATTATGGGTGCGGCGCTGATCTCTAGCAATGCACAGACATCTCAACTCTCTTTGATTGCCAATGTGCTATTTGCCACTGCCAGTCTATTAAGTCTCTGGTTGATTATTAGTATTTTGCGCTCAGGTCATTTACGCTAAGAAGTATGGAATTTTTGGTTATGCATTACCGAAAATAAAATCTATGCCGATTATTTTGGCTGAAAATCTGAGTAAATTTTATCCTGTCGCCGTCAAAGAACCTGGCATTGTCGGGACTATATCCCACTTTTTCCGTCGTACCTACCGCGAAATCAAAGCAGTTCAAGATATTTCCTTTGAAATTGAACCGGGTGAAGTGGTGGGGTTTTTGGGACCGAATGGTGCTGGTAAAACCACAACACTCAAAATGCTCACGGGGTTAGTTCATCCTTCTCAAGGACAAGTTAGAGTCGCAGGATCTGTTCCATTCCGTCGCCAAGAAGCATTTTTGCAAAAAATTACCTTAGTGATGGGGCAAAAGCAGCAATTGATTTGGGATCTGCCTGCAATAGATTCTTTGAAAATCAACGCGGCTGTTTACAACATTTCTGACAGAGAGTTTCAACAGCGGGTAGGCGAACTAACTGAAATGCTTTCATTGTCAGGCAAACTTACCCAAGCAGTGCGAAAACTGTCTTTGGGTGAGCGAATGAAGGCTGAACTATTAGCCGCACTTTTACACCGTCCTCAAGTGCTGTTTCTGGATGAACCAACTTTGGGATTAGATGTCAATGCTCAAGTAGGGGTGCGTGATTTCTTGCGGGAGTACAATCAGCGCTATCAGGCGACGGTGCTGTTAACTAGCCATTACATGGCAGATATTACAGCTTTGTGTCAACGGGTTCTGCTCATTCACCAAGGGCAGTTAATCTATGATGGAAGCTTGGATAAATTACTAGATCAATTTGCACCTTACCGGGAAATTTATTTAGAACTAGCGCAACCTGTCCCCAGAGAGAAACTCATGTTCTACGGCGATCTGCGACATATAGATGGGCGATCAGTGTGTTTTATGGTACAGCGAGAAGACCTGACCCGCACCGTGGCGCGAATTCTAGCTGATTTAGAAGTTATCGATTTAACAGTAACCGAAGCACCCGTGGAAGAAGTCATTGGGCGAGTTTTTCAGGCAGGAATTGTTAATGGTTAATGGTTGATAGTTGATAGTTGATAGTTATTTTTAACAACTAACAATTGTACGGGCGGGTTTCATCTGGATAATTTGTCAGCCCCTAAGATATCGGCTCAAACCCGCCCCTACCAACTAACAACTAACAACTAACAATTAACAATTAACAATTAACAACTAACAATTAACAACTAACAGATGCAACACATTTTCAAAAAAGCCTTAACAATGCTTTCCGTTTACTACGCCTATATGGTTGAGTATCGAGCTGAGTTAATTTTATGGGTTTTGTCTGGATCTTTGCCGATTATTATGATGGGCGTTTGGACACAGGCAGCGCAAGGTGGACAGTTTGGTTTGCCTGCCGTAGATTTTGCCCGTTACTTTCTTGCCGTTTTCATTGTCAGGCAAATTACAGTTGTCTGGGTAATTTATGAATTTGAAAGGGAAGTAGTGGAAGGAAAGCTTTCACCTCGGTTGTTACAACCCCTCGACCCAGTCTGGCATCACATTGCGTCTCATGTTTCTGAAAGAGCTGCTCGAACACCGTTTATATTATTGTTAATCGGGTTATTTTTTATACTTTATCCTCAAGCGATTTGGCTACCGAGTTTGGGTAATTTGTTACTATTTTCTTTGGCGATAGTACTGGCGTTTGCCCTGCGCTTTCTCATTCAGTACACCTTAGCGATGTTTGCCTTTTGGACAGAGCGGGCTAGCGCTTTAGAAAATATCTGGTTTCTGTTCTACTTATTTTTGTCTGGTTTTATTGCACCCTTGACAGTTTTTCCTGAACCTGTAAGGGTTGCGGCGCTTTGGACGCCTTTTCCTTACTTGCTTAATTTTCCTGCAAGTCTCTTAGTGGGGTTACCTGTCGATGTCACGCGGGGATTTGTGTCAATGGTAGGTTGGATATTGTTGTTTTTGGGTGTAAATCGCTGGCTGTGGCGACGGGGGTTGAAGCGGTATTCTGGAATGGGAGCGTAGGGATGTGTGGATTTGGATTGGCAATACGGATGTGCGCCGTTGCCAAAGGCATCGCTACAACGGCATAGGTTAATAGCGATTCCCGTTCATGAGGTACACTTAAGTCATCCGCCTTTATGCCAAAATATTGCATGGCTCGTTGGTTTAACATCGCAGGTCCGTGTAAAGCCGACAAACACTACATGCTGGCACCCACCCGTCGGCTGCCCGATTTGGAACAGTTAATTGAGCAAGAAAGTTACTTTGTAATTCATGCCCCTCGTCAAACAGGTAAAACCACTGCAATGCTAGCACTAGCAAAACAGCTAACGGCTAGTGGATGCTACACGGCAGTCGTGGTATCGGCAGAAGTGGGGGCACCCTATAGTGATAACCCAGGCGCAGCAGAACTAGCGATTCTTGGTGCGTGGCGCAATGCAATTTCAGTCCGTTTGCCCCAAGATTTACAACCTCCGACTTGGGTTTATGAGGAACCCGGACAGAGAATTCAAGCTAGTTTACAGGCTTGGTCTCAAGCGTCCGAGCGACCGTTGGTATTATTTATAGATGAAATTGACTCCTTACAGGATGAAGCCTTAATTTCATTTTTGCGACAGCTACGCGATGGCTATCCCAACCGTCCCGAAAACTTCCCGCTGTCGGTAGGTTTGATTGGTTTACGGGATGTGCGTGATTACAAAGTAGCATCGCGTGGAAGCGATAGATTAAATACGTCGAGTCCGTTCAATATTAAAGTCAGTTCGCTAACATTGAGAGATTTTTTAGCCTCTGAGGTACAAGAATTATATCACCAACATACCTTGGAGACAGGACAAGTTTTCACCTTAGAAGCAACAGCAATGGCTTTTGATTTGACTCAGGGACAGCCTTGGTTAGTAAATGCATTAGCCAAAGAAGTTGTAGAAAAGATGGTTCAGGATAGAAATGTAGCAATTACACAGGAACATATTTTTAAAGCAAAGGAAATATTAATTGCGCGTAAAGACACTCATCTTGATTCCCTCGCTGAAAAACTTCGAGATAAGCGAGTAAAAGCAATTATTGAACCAATGTTAGCTGGTTTAGAACTAGGGGATGTGCCTCCGGATGATATCCAATTTGTCCTCGACTTAGGTTTATGCAAAATGAACCCGCAAGGAGGATTGATGATCGCCAATCCGATTTATCGTGAGATATTACCTAGAGTCTTAACGGTAACACCTTCTGCTTCACTGCCTGAAATCGCACCCACTTGGTTAACACAAAACGGGGAATTAAATACCGATGGCTTATTGCAAGCGTTTTTAAAATTCTGGCTACAGCATGGTGAACCATTACTAGGTAGCACAGGATACCATGAAATAGCACCGCATCTAGTATTAATGGCATTCTTACATCGCGTTGTGAATGGAGGAGGAACTTTAGAACGCGAATACGCGATTGGACGTGACCGCATGGACTTATGTTTAAGATATGATTCGGTAACGTTAGGAATCGAATTAAAAGTTTGGCGCAATAAGAAAGGAGACCCACAATCCGAAGGTCTTGAACAATTAGACTCATATCTAGCACGCTTAGGATTAGATTTTGGTTGGTTATTTATTTTCGACCGACGTACAAACGCACCACCAATTGAAGAACGTTTATCAACCCAAATTACAACTACAAAAAATAAACGTTCCGTCACTGTCATACGTGCGTAGGCAGTAACAGAAAAAAATTTTGTAGAGACGTTATCTTACATAGTTTAAGTTTCGCACCGCGAACTAGTGCCGCAAGGAGTTCGTCAAAAGTCACTCATTCAAAAGTCAAAAGTATTATGGAATGGGCTTTTTATGGATTTGAAATGGTTGCCTTATTTCCGCCGCGTTGTACTAGTCTAAAGTTATATCAATTACTTTGTAATACGGAAGCCAATTCTGGGAGCTAATGTTACTTTTTTGCACCCCCGATCCGTTGATTAAGGGTTTACTCTTACAGGCGTAAGATCTGAGTTAAAAGAAAAATAATGGATACTAAAATGAGAATAAATAGGCACGTGTGGAATCCGTCTAAGTGTACTGAAACTTAAAACTTTGTCAGTAATAACGATTCTGTCACGAACCGCCAAGAACTCTCTTGAAGAAGCTTTCTGTGATTACGGAGATCCCACCATACCTAAATTTTCATGGTTTTATAGCTTATGGAAGCAGCATGAGCAGATCTTTTATCTGGGTAAGAGCAAAAAATTTCTCACAGTTTGGTTAAAGACTAATGGCTGCGTCAAAAAAGGCCAATGATTGCCTGGAACTTGACATATTCGTAAATTTTTTAGATAAGTTTTGTACGGCTTTAATTGCCACTCTTTACGATTAACACCTTTTTCTGGCTGTACGAAGAGGGTAGAAGTGTAAATTGGAACTGTCAAACCTGGAACTCGCATGACTTCTGCAAAAATCCCATCACGGGCTGAAACCGTAAACTTGCTACCCCAATAACCATCAGGTTTTTGTTCAATTGCCGCATGGAATACTTGCTGCTGTAAGTCACTCCATCCCTGATATTGGTTTAACTGACGTGCTTGTTTTTCAGCTGCCTCGTAATTGGCAAACGGACCCATACCTTTGAGGAAAGGTAAAACGCGATAAAAAATAGGAAATGTGACTTTGAAAAAACTGGGCAGACTCCAGATGAATATTGGATCTACTAGAATCATACTCAGCAATCGTTGTGGATTTTGCTTTGCCCAGATGGCTACTAATTTGCCTGTCCAAGAATGAGCAACGACATGAGCACTCGACCATCCCAAGCGATCCATCAGTGCTTCTAAGTCAGCGATCGCACTCTCAAACGTATAATCCCTGTCTGGCTTGCTGCTTTCGCCATGACCTCGCATATCTGGCGCAACTATGTGGTAGTGGGAAGCCAAGTCATGTCCCAAGCTAGACCAAACCAACGCGTGGTCGCCCAAGCCGTGTAACAGTAGTAATGGTTCTTGACCCTGGTTCCACTCTAAATAAGAAAGTTGGACATCAGAGTTCAACAAGGTTCGACGTACAGGCATCATCTCCGCTCCATCACAGTTTGAAATAGCTTTCCTAAAATGGTACTGCGAAGTCATAAGCTGTTGGCGTAGCTCCTGATAACGTCAGGAAATCCGGACGCAGTACTCGCTCTCTTTACACCCCAACTTCTACACTAAGCATTGATTCACTCCCACCCATCAAAATCTTTAATAAATTTATTTTATTAAATCAATAAATAAGAATATTTGCTTTTATTATTATTGCTGGATAAAGTAAAAGTAACTAGAAAACGTAAAATTATTGCATAGAGGAGTTTGTCATGGCTGACCGCAATCAAGTAGAAAAAAATAACTTTCTTTACCAGCGCTATCAATACCAAGGTAAATTCAACCCAGAGAACCTTGTCTTCAATGCTAATATGCAAGAATTTTCTCAACGTGTTGGTTATATCTGCAATCTAGAGACTAGGGGCAAACTTTCTCCCCAACAATCCTACGAGCAAATTCAGGCTCTTTGGGAAGAGTTAACGAAAAGCTATAAGGCATTGGGAATTGCTAAAGATGCAACCCAAGAGTGTTAATAACTGTATGATAAACACTGATGTTGATGGAGACAGCTTCAACTCGTTAATTTATATCCTTTTTCTCTACCTTTGATAAATATCTTATTTCCTTAACTTGTCACGAATCAATTGACGATTTTAACGAGTTTGTTGACTGTATGCCGAAGCAACAGATTCAAATTTGTTTATGCCTCACAATCTGAACCTGCTCTCAAAGTGAATTATTTGCGTCTTTACTATCATATAAAATACTACAACGGAAAAACCCGAGCGCATTCCCCCCAGGCGCTCGGGTTTTTAAGTACATATACTACTCGGAACTACAAATTTATAAAGTCCTATATGTTATATCAAGTCCGGATAATCACTTAACAAGAGCGTTGGTAATTAATTGTTAATGGTTGATTGCAATTAACCATTAACCATTAACAGAGGTGATAAAGGTATGGCAAAGAATACGGGTAACGATTATCGCCGGATTTATCTTCAGAATCCTCAAGAAAATTGTTCACTACAAACTTTAAGCAAGGATGATGACCTAGAATTAAACTCAGTAGGGTTAAATCTAACAATGATAGATATTTAAGAAGATATCCTCACTCTTTAAGGTTAAATAAATCATGCAAGCAGCTTTACGCATTACAACTAAAGTTTTACCTGGAAACAAGATAGAAATCGAAATTCCAGAAGCTGAGATCGGCGATAGCGTTGATGTATTTGTCATCTTGCCAGAAAAAGCTAAACCTAAACGACGTTCAGCAGTAGATATTCTTAACGAGTTACCAGGAAGACAGCTTTTCAAGACTACTCAAGAAGTAGACAAATATCTTAAAGAGGAACGGGAATCATGGGAACGCTAAATATTCCAGCTTCTAGCTTGGTATATGTAGATACATCAACTGTAATCTATAGCGTAGAGAAGTTTCCTGAGTATGTGCCACTGCTTGCACCTCTATGGTTAAGGCTGCAAGCAGGAGAAATTGAAATTGTCAGCAGTGAACTAATTTTGATGGAAACTTTAGTCCTGCCTCTGCGAAATTCTAACTCCATTTTAATTAACGCTTATGAGCTGCTTTTACTCTCATCAGAAATGCGACTCATTCCTATCAGTCAATCAATACTGCGACGAGCCACAAATCTTAGAGCTACAACTCACCTAAAAACACCAGATGCTATTCATGCAGCGACAGCCTTATCTGTTAGCTGTAACCAATTTATTACCAACGATAAAGGCTTTCGTAATGTTTCCGGTTTACCTGTTGTCATCCTCAACGAAGTCTTAGTATCTTGAAACCTAGATATGAGGCGTTACACTTTGTTAACACATCCTACTAAACTTATTTAGTCAGAGATTCGAGGTATTTTAAAATTCTCTGATTTTCAAATGTTACCTCCCTAATATCTGCTGCTAAATCTCTAATATCTCCTGTGTTATCATCAATTCTTCTCTGATTATCAATCATTTGACGCTGCATATTAGCTATCTGTCTCTGCATCTCGTCCATCCTAGGTAAAATGCTATTAGCTAAATCTGTTAACGCTTGAATCGATTTGGCATTAGACTCGATTAGTTTATCAATCCGGTCTGAATCGCTCATATTCCTATTTAACTCATAATATGATTATGCCTTTAGATGATATTCTGGAGGCGGCGATACGGATGTGCGCCGTTGCCAAAGGCATCGCTCTTGCTTAGGTTTGTGGTTGCGTCATTAAAGCGTCTAGACTCAACGCCACCGCCCCCCATAAAGGCGCATCATCACCCAGTAACGCCGGCACAATTTCAAAATTCACCTCAGGTAAAGCCGTCTCCCGCGCTACCTTTGTGACAACATCCCACCAAACCTTCCCCGCCTTCGTCACACTACCACCCAGCACAAACCGTCGTGGATTGATCAGGTTTGCCACATTCCCAATACCCATACCCAGCGCCCAACCACCCCTAGATAAAACTTCCCTCGCTAAATCATCTCCAGCCACCGCCGCTTCACTCACCACAATCCCAGTAATCAACTCCAAATTACCTTCCACCAAGCCCCTGAGTATTTCTCCTCTTTGTGTATGTTCTTTTTCTTGGAAAGTTCCCATCAGAGGAAGCCTCTGCGATTCATTCTCTAAAATCTCCCTCGCATCCTGCGCCATATAGGGTCCTGACGTCAAGCGTTCCACACATCCCCGCTTCCCACACAAACACATTGGTCCATTCGGATCTACAACCATATGTCCAATCTCACCAGCCATCCCTTCAGCACCTTGCCAAGGCTTACCGTTGAGTATCCAACCACCCCCCACACCAGTACTGATAGTAATGTAAAACAAGCTATCGTATCCCTGACCTGCACCAAAGCGATGTTCGCCCAATGCAGCGACATTCGCATCGTTGTCCACACGAGTCGGAACGCCAAACTCTTCTGCTAACAAATCGCGTAAGGGAACATTTTCCCATCCAGGAACATGATGGGATAGTCGCACCTTCCCAGTCGTTGCGTCTACTGGTCCGCCAAAGCTGACACCGATCGCCGCAGGTTTGACTCCTTGCAACAGCGAATGAATGAGCGATCGCATAATTTCCAAGTCAGTATTAGCATTTGCATTTCTTGGTGACAATGCACGTTCATAACCCAGCCATTCCCGAGAACCTGCATTTGCGATCGCCGCCGCCTGCTTAGTTCCACCAAAATCGAGTGCTAATAATAATGTCATAGTATGAATGCTAATGGCTAAATTCCATTCTTTTATTACCAAGTCAATAAATTGTTACAATCCTTCATAATGCAATTCTTTCCAATAAATTTGCTCGCTGTTTTGGCAGCGATGAAATTCATTTGTATGCAATGCGGAGACAGAGTCAGTATTTGTTAAATATGCTGTATCTATTTTCTGGCTTGCTTCTCAAAAGGTGGCAACGTGTAGTACATAAAATGTATATACGATTCAGATAAACACTGCCAATGCCATTGCAATTACCTTTCGTTAAACATTTGTCCCGTCTACTGTTGTGCCTATCTAGTTGTGTCGTATTTTCAGCTATTGATAGTGTCCTGGATTCATCTCCTAGTTCTGCAGCAGAACAAATTATTGTCAGATATGGATTGTTCGAGCAATCACTACCTGTGGCGGATTTACGTAAATATGCGGAAAAACAGCAAGCTTCTTCCGCTCTCAAATCCTTTCTGCATTACATAAATCCAAAACAGCAAAAGATGTTACAAGAGGCACTACAAATAAAAATGTCTCTTGATATCGCGGCTTTGGATAAGTTATTAGATACAAGACTTTCCAGACAACTTCTATTTGCAGCTTCTAAGGGACTTGCACGTCGTGACAAAGCTGGAGTCCCAGCACTGAGATCTGCTGTTATCTTGGGAGCAAAGTCAAAAGAAGGTTTGGGAATCATTAGCTTTCTTGAAGCATATCCTAGCAATAACCTAGTCGTTGACCTGCCAGCAGCCTTAGAAATACTGAGTCGCGCAAATTTGTATACTGGTTCTCCAAACAAACAATCACAGGACAATCTCAGTTCTACACTCTTATGGCAGCAGCAAGTGCAATATCAAACCTTTGCAACAACTAGAAAACAATACTCAGGCTGCTTGTTTGGAGACTCGATTTCGGCTGAACTGGGAAATACCCTTGGGAATGGGACTTTTAACTTTGCTTTAAATGGTCTCAGTGCGGTTTCACTGGTTGAACAACTGAAGCTTTTAGCTCCTGCCAATGTGAAATGCCAAAAAGCAATTATTGCCGTTGGTGGAAATGACGCTTTGTATGGATTGAGTAAAGAACAGTTTAGCCAAAAGCTCGTTGAAGTGATCGCCTTAACCAGGAAATTGGGAACTCAAGAGATTTTTCTGATTCCGGCTTTTTATTCAACAGTCGCAGCAAGCCAAGATCCAACTGTATCGGCTCCACTTGCAAAAGTTGAGGAAATCAATGCCGTCATGAATCAAGTTGCTGCCACCGAAAAGGTTCCAGTCGAATCTGAAGGTGTACAACCTTTATATGAGAATCACGTTCTCAAAGACAACTTGACAAGTGATGGCGATCATCTAAACGCAGAAGGGCTCAAGATTTATCGACAAGCCATATTCAAAATTTTGGGCATTGTCAACTAAAATTTACAAAACTTTATGCATGTCATTGGTCATTTGTTTTTATTCATGACCAATGACTAATGACGTACAGACGGTGGTGGGGAAAACTCTTTCTCCCCCTTTTTGCAGTAAAACAAAAAAAGAAGCAGAAATAGTGGCAACTTTGTAATAAATTTAGTATCATGATTCATTGGGTGAGAAGCTCAATGGCTGAGCAGTGGACTCTTAATCCATTGGTTCTAGGTTCGACTCCTAGGTCACCCACTGATTAATCAAGTATAGTGCCGCGTGGAACAAGGAAAAACAGTAAAAAGCAAGCAGAGAAAAACGGTTCTGGAGATTTACCACTTCTAGAGTTAGCGAACCAAGTGATCGCGATCGCTTGGAGATTCCCGCAATGGAACAATGGCTGTGGGATGCGGCTTGTAAGATACGCGGTGCGACGGATGCACCAAAATTCAAGGATTTTATTCTGCCCCTGATTTTCTACAAACGCCTTTCCGATGTGTTTGATGATGAGTATGAAAAGTGTGCCGAGAAGTTTGGGGGATCACAAAGATGCAATTAAAAGTGCGATCGCGGATATTTTGACAGATTTGGCGGTAGCAAGACAACAGAGGGAATAGGCGGATGAAGATTTAGCTGAGGTGCTTGCTAATTTGAGACTTTAGATTTTGGATTGATTTTTTCAGGAGGATAAGATAATGACTCAAGCAATTGATAAGGAACAAATAGTGATTGATGAAATTAAAAAATTATCTCCTGAGAAGCAGCAGGAGGTATTAAATTTTATTGAATTTTTGCAGTTTAAAGAGATGCAAAAGCAGGATGTACAGCATAAAGAAGAGAAAGAACCTATTTCCGCCTATGAAGCAGCCAAAGAGTTTGCTGGCTGCGTTGATGGAGGCCCTGGTGATCTAGCTACTAATAAGAAGTATTTAGAAGGCTACGGTTGGAAATGAGGAAAAAGGTACTTCTAGATACAGGTCCCTTAGTCGCATTTATCAATAAACGAGAAAATTCGCATGACTGGGCAGTTAATGAATGGAAAAATATTGAACCGCCTTTATTAACTTGTGAAGCAGTAATTATTGAGGCGTGTTTTATATTGCGAGATTTTTATGGTGGACAGGATGCGGTTATGTTTTTATTAGATACTGGCATAATTCAAATTGATTTTCGTCTCAGTGATGAAATAGGAAAGGTTAGAGAGTTACTGAAGCGATATCAGAATGTTCCGATGT
This sequence comes from uncultured Scytonema sp., assembly GCA_937873135.1. Lineage (GTDB taxonomy): Bacteria > Cyanobacteriota > Cyanobacteriia > Cyanobacteriales > Nostocaceae > Rhizonema. Next base: position 12,551 of record CALMVQ010000241.1, read on the forward strand.
CTTTAGCTGATGGGTGTTTGGTAAGAATGAGTGAATTGATTGCGGGGAGTCGTGTGTTGACGCTAGATAGTGATTTTCGGGTTGATCGGAAGAATAAAAATGAAATGATGGATTTGATTATTGCTAATGAGTTGTAGGGTGAGGAGATACAGTGGGTAGGGGCGAATGGCAGCCGCTCCCATACAGGATATTTGATGTGTAGCGGAGTTTTAGTAAATTGGTATAATCCGAAATTCCTATCTTCCGTAGTAAACCCTGGCATTAGCGAATCCCTGTTTTTGCAGATAGTTGTTCCATGCTTCTGCGTCTAAGTACTGGTAAAAGGGTCCAACTGCTACGTGAGACCCTCGAGGATGATTTCTGGCACTTACACTTATATTAAATCCCACACTACGCCTAACTTTATCTTCTATGAAGGGTAAGTCTTGTGATTTAACAGGAATGGCAACATAGTAAGACTTAGACTGATGCCGGACAAAATTGTTTTGACTAGAAGAGTAGCTGATTTCCCGCCTGTTAGAGAAGTTGACCAACCGTGCATCATTTATACCATAAGACCGAAGTTGCCTCACACGCTCCTTCGCGTTGGATTCTCTGTTAAAAACTCCTGCTTGAATGATATAACGTCCTTGAAACCTGCGTATATAAGCTCCTGGTTCAATCTGATATACTTGTTGCAATCGTTGGAAGTTATTACTATCTACGTAAACCAAGTATCGCCCATTGCGGTTATGTTGGTACGATGGCGCTGCTTGTTCGTCTGTGTAGCCTCTATTTCGGTTATGTTGGTACGATGGCGCTGCTTGGAAGTCTATGAATCTTTGGGGAGTCGTATAACCTGGTGAACTTGTTGGCAATGCAGGTAATAAGTCATCATTAGAACCAGTGCCTGGAATAGGTGGGGCAGGTGGTAAATTTTGATACACAGAGGGTCGTTGAGCCAGTAAAATGCCTTTTGTGTTGATTTGCCCTTTTGCTGGGGTAGGGTAGGAAATCAGAGATAAACATCCTCCTAATATCAGAGGAATCATCGATTTAACGGTAAAATAGCTGGGATTGGAAGAGAAAATATTCATCTTACAAGTAATCAGCTAAAAGCTGGTATCTTAATATATAATAGGAGTTGTACATTGACATAACTCTGATTCTATGCATTTACAATAATTTAGATCTCATACCAAGTTGTATTTGGAGATCGGTTATCAGTTTTTAGCTGAGTGCTGATTGCTAAAAAGTATAAAAAGACTCTTTCAAGAGGCTGGTATAAATACTTTCTTGAGAAAATTCCCAAATAGATTAAAATTATGTAATTCCATTGACTCACAATATTGTCAACTTGTACAGTACGTGAGTTGTAAATAAAAAGAAAAATCTAGAATTTAGATGGTGTTAGCTTAGAGGTTAGTTGCCAAGCAATCACGGTATGAACAAAGTCGTAGTTGGTCTTTCTGGTGGCGTTGACAGTTCCACTGCTGCTGCTCTTTTACACAATCAGGGCTATGAAGTCATTGGTCTCACCCTTTGGTTAATGAAAGGTAAAGGTCAGTGCTGCTCTGAGGGTATGATTGATGCGGCTTATCTCTGCGAACAGCTTGGCATTCCCCATCACGTTGTTGATATTCGGGAAGTATTTCAAACCAATATTGTGGATTATCTCGTAGCTGGTTACAGTGCTGGAATTACTCCATTGCCTTGTTCCCAGTGCAATAAGACTGTGAAATTTGGTCCAATGTTGCAATATGCTCAAGAACATCTGGGATGCGACAAAATTGCCACAGGTCACTATGCTCGGATCATTTATGACCCAACAACTGGACGTTATCAGTTGCATCGGGCTTTTGATCGCAATAAGGATCAGTCTTACTTCCTCTATGACCTTTCCCAAGATTTATTAGCGGCATCTGTATTTCCACTAGGAGAAATACAGAAAACAGAGACTCGTAAAATCGCTGCCGAATACGAATTAAAAACTGCTGATAAGCCAGAAAGTCAGGACTTGTGTTTGGTGGAAACGAACGGCTCTATGAAAGCGTTTCTTGATAAATATCTTGCCCCCAAGCAAGGGGATATTGTTGACACTGGGGGGAAAATCCTCGGAAAACATGATGGTGTCCATCACTACACGATTGGACAGCGCAAAGGGTTGGGAATTGCTGCGGCAGAACCACTGTATGTCATCGGCTTAGATGCAGTGAATAACCGAGTTATTGTTGGCGATCGCACTCTGGCAACACAGCCAGAATGTTCTGTGGCACAAGTCAACTGGGTATCAATTGCCGAACCATCAACCCCCATCCCTGCCGAAGCGCAAATCCGCTATCGTTCCAATCCCGCACCAGTTACGGTGATCCCCTTAGAAAACTCTCGCGTCCGCATCGTGTTTGACGAACCTCAGTTCAGCATCACTCCCGGACAAGCCGCAGTCTGGTACGATGGGGACAGAGTTTTGGGTGGCGGCATTATTGAGTCATAGTCATTTGTCCAAAGTTAATCACCAATGACCAGAGTTTTGCTCTTGCTGATCAACTACAGTCGCTATTGATAGAACTTCATTGTCACGCAACCGCCTTTAAAGTGCATATTACTTTCAAGGCGGTTGACTATGTTTATGCAGAAAACTCCTTAATCTCACAATTTGCAATAGTTTTTTCAGTATTATTGCTATAACATTATTAGTCTTTTTTAGCACATAATTGCATAAACCAGAAATAATTTTTAGCAACGCCTCAGATGGCAAACCTCTACATACAAAACTTTTTCGCCTTTAGCAGCAATGGCAAGCTATCGAGATTGGAACCAAGCTTTAGTCTCTTACTTTACCAGTGGCGTACCACGCGGTACAAAAATATATCTGAGCGTGGACGATGAACTACTAGAGCGTATTGGTTCAAATTTTCACAAAAAGTTTACAGATAGCAGTTGGGGTGATGACTTTCGTGCCGCTGTTAGGCAAGAGGTCATTGTTGAAAGACGAGTAAATTTAGGCAATTTGCACTCAAGCGATGGTGACGGTTTACCGCAAGGCGTTGCCTTTTTAGGAGTAATGGTTCTGGCTGCCTATGAGATGGCAAATGAAGAGCAAATATCAGACGAAAACTATTTTAAGCGTTTACAAGCCATATTAGGTTTGGCAACGTCAGAAAATGGTCGTCCAGTGGGTATGAAATCTGGTCAGGCAGGAGAAGAACCTTTGTGGCAGAGCTGGAATCTTTGGCTATTGGTAAATGGATTTATGCCTTCCGCACATCGAGGTCATGGAGGGAGAACCACCTATATTAATTATCCAATTTCTCAATCCTTGCTCCGACGCGGTGATAGAAACCGATTCGGACTATTGTTCAACGAGAAGCAATGGACAGCACAATGGGATGCTATGACACTGTTTACTTATGTTCGACGTGAGGCGCAACGACTACCCAAACATATAAGAGAGTTGCTGACTGACAAACGGGAACGCTATGAAGCAGTTGCCGAAGCTATTCACGAAGTTTACCAACAGTGGCAAGATGATGGTTCTTTGGTTGCGCGGAGAACTGGAGCGCGAAGTTGGAGTCGTCACATATTTGCAGGTTTATACCGCTCTGAAGACCCATTCTTGGGCGAGGTGAATTACTATCTTTACCCACGGCAGGCACGTGGACGACAGCTAGAATCGGTACAAGTTCAGGATGAAGACGACAAAGTTTACCAGCTAAGAAGTGAACGTCCTGGATGGTATTTTCCTCTAGAATATCCACTAAATATAAATGAATTAGAATGTGGTGCAAAATACCCAATTACTTTCCCAACTGAGCTTGATTCCCTGGTTTTGCCGAATCGTAACTTCTGGATATTAATTCCAGATCCAGATGAACCTGATGCTGGAGCTTATGCTACTTGGGGACAACCATCACTCGGTACTCAGTTTATACTGTTATGTAAAAAAGAGCTACTCTCAGACATCAACCGTTTGCGAGATGAGCGTTTAATAGAGTGGCACGGTGAAGCCCAGCCTGTATTTAATAATTCAAACTGGCTAGAGCTTCACCAGTGTATGGTTGTCTCCCAGGCTTGGGATGGAGTCTTCGTGAAAAATCAAGAACTTAAGGATGCTTTGCAACCAAGTACCCGATTATCCATTAGCATTTCAGCTGGGTTGCGTGTGCCTCAACAAAGCGCATGGTTGGAGGGCTACAGCCTTCAGGTGACTGTCTTTGCCTTTTATACTACAGCTAAGTTACAAATAACTCGATTATCAGATAAGTCCCAAATACTAGATAAGTCGCAAAGTCCGAACACTCCAATTTCAGTAGACTTTCTTAGTTCTGGTGACTTTCTCATTAAGGCGATTTGTGGAGGCGAATCAACTGAACGTTTTGTCAGGATTGTCGATTGGAATAGTCTTTCCATAGAAGAACCGAGACGTCGTGAAGTCATGCCTGTTGGTTTTGGGCATTATATGTGTGGCACCGTAATTAAGCAAATTACTGAGCCTGTTTAGATTTAGGCAAATAGATCATGACGCGAGTTCGTTTGTACAAAGGATACAAGTATAAGGGGAATCCTAAAAAACTTGTAGAACAAATTTCTAAAAAAGTTCAGGAATATAATCTTAGCCAATACGTACCTCTTTTGCGGCTAGAAAAGGGAGCAAAACCAAAACAAATATTTTGCTTTTTTATTGCAATTGAGAGTAGAGAAGAAGGCGAAATTCCTTCAGAGGTGAGCAATTCAAATTTACTCAAGCTACCGTATTTTCAGTTTACAGTAGCACGTGGTAGTCCCAGCTTCACCTATGAACAAATTAAATCAATGGTGGGCGCAGCCCATGATGTTCACGATTACACGAACCCAATTCCTTATCAACCCACACAGGCAGCAATTTATGATAATCCATTTGATTTTATAGCATTATCACCTATTAATCACTCATCTCCCATCGATATTCAGGCTCTCTCTCGTCGCTACGAAGAACTTCTCTACTGGCTATCCGCTCTTGGCAGTGGAACTTGGGAATCCTTTAAAAAAGCCTGTGATGTACTAAATCTTAAAGAACCTAAAAGGATTTTACGACGGCTGAGGTTACTTGGACATATCGAGATTTCATTGGACGGTTCACGATGGTCTATCGCTCCTACTACCCTTGTCAAGGTTGGGTCAAAATCAGACTTTCAAGAATTTGTACTTTGTGGTCAACGAAGTATAAATTTACTTCGGACACTCGAACAATATGCTAAGTTAGAGTTTAGTAACCAAGCAACAGGAGAAGCACCTCCTTGTGTTTGTCTCCAGCTAAATAACGCTGATATATTCTTTGATTTGCTTAAACAGAGCAGCAATGAATATTCTCTTACTAATGTAGGTGAAGCATCAAAGCAGCTAGCTAGCATTCTGCCCGCCGTGGAGACTTGGAAGCAAAGTCTTAGAAGCTTACAGGGAATTGTACCAAGTCTTTACGAGTGGAAGCGTTTTGATGGGAAGAATTTTGTTAGCTGTGTTTCCCCTACCGAAACTGGTATGTACCAGATGTGGAAAACACAAATGAGCGATCGCCCCCTCTATACTCTTTTCTATGACAAAGAAAGTGATAGTTGGTTGCAAGGCGACTGGTATGGTCTTCGATTTCTTGCGTTACAGTATAATAGTCAGGAGCGTATTGCTTGTTACGACATGACTACAAAACGTTTGGCAGTATCTGTGTTGCAAAGATGGCCTGAAATTTATGAACGCGCACTGGTACTGGCGTCAGGAAAAATCCCAATTTTTCATAACTCTCAGTTACTGTACGAAAACGTGCAGCTAGAAGTAGTGCATCAAATAAGCAATAAACTTAACGTCAAAGTTATCAGTTAATTCACTTATGCATGACCTATTAGGGGCGTATCAAAGACTTGACCGTATCTACCAGCTTTATATCAAAAGCGCATTTCCACTACGCTACCGCGCTTTAGCTGAAGAACGTGATCGCCTCCTACAGCAACCAGGTATTTTGAGTCAGCCTCCTTTAGTAGAGCCAGTTCCTATTTATCCCTCATCAGGGATGAATTTGTCAGCCGCCGCCAATCAATTGCCTTTTGAATATCGGGATTTAGCACAGCTGGGGCAGATGATTTTTGAGCCAGGAATTCCTCTTTACCAACATCAGTGGGAAAGCTTATACCAAGTTCTGGTTAATCAAAAAGATATAGTTGTCACTACTGGTACTGGTTCGGGTAAAACAGAGTGCTTCTTGTTACCACTAATTGCACAATTAGCGCGGGAGTCCAGCACCTGGGCTGCTAATCAACAAGCGCCTTCTAATCATCGTTGGTGGGATAGAGATGAAAAAGTAAATCCTAGTGGTAATCGTGTATCTCAATGGGGACATGCACCCCGACCAAAAGCTCTCCGTGGTTTGATACTCTATCCCCTCAATGCCTTAGTTGAAGATCAGTTACGACGGTTGAGAAAAGCTCTTGAAGCTCCCTCAGTACACAATTGGTTAAATCAATCACGAGATAACAACCGGATTACTTTTGGTCGCTATACAGGACAAACCCCAGTTTCTGGAGAAGAAAATCCAAATAGTGTTAGAAGACTGCGGCGAGAATTACAAGAGCGGGAACAGGAATGGCAACAAATACAACAAATTAACGATCCAGATTTAATTTATTACTTTTCTCGCATCAATGGTGGTGAAATGTGGTCTCGCTGGGATATGCAGGAGACACCACCAGATATTATGATTACTAACTACTCAATGCTCAACATTATGATGATGCGAAGCATTGAAGATAATATATTTGATGCAACTCGTGATTGGTTAGCTGAACCAAATCATCCCGAACGGCAATTTTTCCTCATTATTGACGAACTTCACGCCTATCGGGGAACACCAGGGACGGAAGTTGCTTATATCTTGAGACTACTGTATTCCCGTCTCGGTTTAACACCTGATTCTCCTAAGCTGCGAATTCTGACGACTACTGCTAGTTTGGATGACTCACCTCAAGGAAGAACGTTTTTACGGGAATTTTTTGGACGGGATAATTTTAAGTTTATTACCGGAACGCAAAAAGATCCAAACAAAGGAGCGAGATTTTCGCTTTCTTCCTACGCAAATGCTTTTGCTCAGTTTGCACAAGCAGTGCAAGCCGATCCGCTCAACCCAATGACGCAACCTGACGATCCAGACAGCAATACACAAAAGGCAACTGAGATACGTAATGCAATGCTGCATCTAGCAACTCAGCTAGGACAAACTCAAACTACTGGATTGACTGTAAAGCAAGCTTTGGCAGAAGCTTTAGTAAGAGTTGATGCAACAGAAGCAATGCGAGATGCGTGTCTTGAAGTTGACCGTCAAGTTCAGCCTACGAATAATCCTACAGTTCGAGCCGCAAAAGTCAAAGACGCGAATAACCCTACAGATTTAGATCGTCAACTTTTCCCAAGTGCTGTAGGGGGTGGTTTTGTATCGGATGCAATGCGGGGATTACTTCTAGCATTGGCAATGTCTCAAAAGGCTGATGGGCGATCGCCGCAACCAGTGCGAGGACATTTATTCTTCCACAATTTACAAAACCTTTGGGCTTGTTGTAATCCTGATTGTAACGACCCAGGAGTTGATCAAAATCTTCGACAAAGTAATTCAAACCGTCCCACCGTTGGGGCAATTCATGCAACCCATCGCCTTAGTTGCTCGTGTGGTTCTCGCGTTTTAGATTTGATTGTGTGTGAAGTCTGCGGAGAAGTTCTTGTTGGAGGCTACAAGGCAACTCGTAAGCTTGGCAATACTGATATAGAAGCACTAGACGGCAACGGTGGTTTCAGGACATTTTCATCAATCAGGAAATTGCCCGCGTTCAAGGAATTGACCTGTTGAGCGTCACAACCACAATGGAAGCTGGAGTCGATATTGGTTCGCTGTTAGCAGTAATGATGGCGAATATGCCTCCCCGTCGCTTCAACTATCAACAAAGGGTGGGGCGAGCCGGAAGACGTTCTGCGGGTGTTTCTTTAGCCGTTACTTTTTGTCGAGGGAGAAGCCATGACGATTTTTACTTCCAACGTCTAGAAAGTATGACGGGCGATCCGCCACCACCGCCTTATGTCGATATGAGAAGTCAACAAATTTTTGAGCGAGTTCTAGTTAAGGAGGTGTTGAGGCAAGCTTTCCCTATAGCAAGACAAAACTTGGAAGCAATGGGAATTGGTTTAACCTCTGATGGCAATGATAGCGTACATGGTGAATTTGGTTCTGTCAGTGATGGGACTAACAGTGATTGGACTAAATACGAACCGGAAATTGCTGCTTGGTTGAATAATCCAGCAAATGAGTCAAGAATTTTGCAAGTTTTAGCAGCTTTAAGGGTTGAGACTAATTTACCCAACGCAGGTGATGCCCAGATGCTTGCTTATCTACGCAATAACCTCATCCCACTTATTAACGAAGTTGTTAAGGACCGATCATATACCCAAAATAAGCTGAGTGAGCGGTTGGCAAATGCCGGGTTATTGCCTATGTTTGGCTTTCCAACGCGAGTCCGCTTGCTTTACACAAGCTGGCCTTTTTCTCCCGAACCGTGGCCACCAGAAACGGGAGTGGTAGATCGGGATTTAGATATTGCCCTGAGCCAATTTGCTCCAAAGTCGCAAACCGTTAAAGATAAAGCGGTTCATAATGCTTGTGGTGTAGTTGAATTGTATCCTCAAGGTAATACAGTGGTTTCTGCTCCAGGGTTATTTCCTGCACTACCCAATGGTAATGAATCTATAGGACTGTGTGGTAACTGTCAAGCGGTTGTATTTCCCCACACTGGACTAAATCAGCCCCTTCCTGGTGGTCAACAACCGCAAAAAACTCACTGTCCGGTTTGTGGTGCTAATGAACTGCGTTATTTGGATGCGCGAGAACCCAAGGGATTCTTTGCCGACTTAAATCCTGAAGATTTTGATGGGCAATTTGAGTGGCAACCACGCTCAACTCGACCATCTTTAAGTGTAAGCGCGAATGTTCCTCCGCCTTCAGCAATTGCAAATACTAATGCCTCAGTGTCTGATTTTTATGAAAACATTATTTCTGTCAATGATAATGGTGGTGAAGGTGGATTTGATTTTTACGAAACGGTGAGGATATATGGGCAGCAGAAACCAGGAGCTTATGCGATCACTACAAGTAATGACGCTGTGAGGACATCGGGTGCTTGTTATCGTATTGCACTGTTGTCTAAACGTAAGACAGACATTTTGTTAGTTAATCTTAATCAGTGGCAAAATGGAGTTTTTGCTCCGCCAACAACAGTAGAAGGGCGTGCGGCTTGGTATTCCTTTGCTTTTTGGTTACGGGTTGCTGCTGGTGCGCTTTTAGATATCGATTCGCAAGAGTTACAAGCTGGTTTTCGCTCTGTGCAGGATCAATCAGGATTGGTGATTGGTCAAGCATTTTTGTGCGATCAGTTAGAAAATGGTGCGGGATACTGCCGCTTTTTGGCACAGCCACAACAGTTTAAAAATCTGCAGGCTGAAGCTGACCCTACTGTTCAAAATAGCATTGCTTGGAAATGGTTAGCTCCAAGGCACGAGAGGGATTGTGATACGTCATGTAATTTATGCTTACGGGACTACCGAAATCTGCCTTACCACGGGATTTTAGATTGGCGACTTGCTTTAGATGTGGCGCGGTTAGTATCTGATGCTTCAGCAACTATTGATTTGCATACTCCTTGGGGCAGTTACCCAAATCCTTGGCTGAGATTGATTCAAGGAACTAATGCACCTATTCCCGCTTCGTTTCAGCGTTTAGGTTATAGTTCACCAACGCATTTTGGAACGTTGATTGGATTTGTTCACCAAAATCCTCGGCGTCGGACAATCCGAATTTTGCGCCATCCTTTATGGCAAGATGACCATCCTGAGTGGATTGCAGCCAGAACAGCAGCACTGACGCAGCATCCTAATTATGAAGTTTTGCCTGCAAACCCGTTTATGGTACTCCGGCAACCTGGGGACTGTGCCTAGTATTTTTTGACTCTGCTAGAGAAACAGCTCCTAAATAACGATTTCATTTTTAGCCCTGCTTGTAGCGTGTTGCACTGGGGGTCTGGCTACTTCTAAACAATGGCTCCCAGTTTTGACTATATTTATGAAAAAAAGGTAAGGTGTTATTTGGGCAACTATAATGATGACAAGTTAAGGCTCCTGACTCGCGATAGCCTACAGATGGTTTTCCCGAAGCGCGTAGGCAGTATTTCTCAATAAAAGTATCATATTCAGCTATAGAAATCATGTGACTAGCGAGAAGTTCCATAATTTCTGGGCTTTTGTAGTCAAGCATTTCCTCATAAAAGAGGGTAGCACTTTTGGGCGGAGCAAATTCTCTACTATCTAAGCTAAATGATTTTGATTGAACAACATACATAAAAACAAAAAAAGAATTTTGATATGCAGGATATTCCCCTAAAAGTTTATTAATTTCCATCAGACATTTAGCTAGCTGGTTTCCTGAGCCATTTGTATAATCCATAAATACAAATACTGAGTTTTCAGCTTCACCTGAACTAACTTCAAAATACTCTTTTAGAAGTCTGAACTTTTTGCCACTAGGGGAGCTTGTACCTGTAAGAGCCGACCTTTCATAAATACTCCAAAGTCTATGCTGACTTTCTACAGATGTGTCAGGGGGTGGTGGTAACATAGCATATCGAATGATTTTGTTTCGCAGCCATTTCTGCAATTCCGCTTCATTCTTAACAGCTGGCTTAGTATCCGAATAAAATACTTGGCGAATGCTGTCTTTTTCCATAAGAAAATTAAGTAACTTTGCTTGCAAACTGCGAGTGGCAGCTTCAATTCTATCAATGGAAAAAAACTGAAGTTTACTCAATAATAAATGTGCTATATTTTGCTCGATAGGCGTCTCAAACTGATTTAACCAATTCCGAATTTTATTTTTTGATATAGAACCTTCCCAACCACTCAAGCGATCATAATGAACATCTATATCTATACCATTAAATAATAAAGATTGTTCTACTTGTCTTTCTTGTGGCAAAAGTAAGGTAAGAGGTCTATTATATGGGTCGATTAAATCTGACAGTTTTCTTTGGAATAATTTGAGAGCATCATTGCTTATCCTAAATTGTTTTATCTCTGGCAGATTTGAGCTATCTGTATTTTCCAACATCTTGATTCTTATATTTAAATGTTTTCTCGATTACTAAAAATGGTTTTGAATACTTCATCACTAAGTGTATACCTATATGGTTTTTGACCAAAAATTTCTATTAACCGTCTCACCTCTGAGTTATTTCTGAGTTCTTCACTAGCTTTTTTAAGTCTGTATTCAACCTGATTATCTGCGAGGTTATGAAAATATGAAACAGGGCTGGGATTTTTCAAAAGCACTAAGAGATCCTGAATTGACTTTCTTTTACCACCACTAAAGAATAAAATATTGAGGAAAGCTTCTGCATCAGCCGAAAAATCATAAGTTCTCCGTAATTCTGAAAAAGAAGCAGATGCATAAACTCGATAACTATTACTAAAAATCCTTCTAGCAGTCTCAATACTAACTAATTCGTTAGATTGCTCAGCTTCTGCCCAAAGCAATTGGCATATGGTTTCTACATACCTTGGTATTCCTCCAGAAACTACTGCTACAAAATCAATCACCTCGTCTTCAAAAGGATAAACCTTATCAGTCACTCTTAAGGTAACAGAACTATTCTTAGTTTCTATATACTCTTTGACTTCTGACATCAGCAAAGGTTTGAGAATTTTAAAGTTAAACCTTGCTTCCTGCAATTGTTGAGCTTCTTGATAAACTGGACTGTAGTATTCTTGAATGATACTTACACATAATCCCCAACTAGGACGGGTAGAAAATTTTTCTGACAAACTGTGCAGAAAACTCATAAAATATGAAATGTCTATTTTGAGTGTAGAAAATAGTGCTTCTACTTCGTCAAAGGCAATTAAAATATTATGTTTTTGCGTCCGCTCAAGCATTTTAAAGAAACCATCGAATAAATCAATGTACTCTATCTCTTCAAATAACACAGCATCTTGTTTAGTCAAAACTCCTTCTCGAACCAAAAAGTTATACATTTTTCTTAAAATTGCTCCCAAAAGACTCTCAAAGTGTCTATCCGGTTGGCTAGACGCTGCTACTGGTGTAACAATCTCTTGAAATTTAATGGGTATACAGATACCATTTTGATTACGAAATTCTTGCGCGATCAGATTTAGTATAGTAGTCTTACCATAACCATAATCACCTACAAAAAACAGTTTTATTGGTCTTCTCAATTTGAGGGAACGTTTAATATCTTCAAGTAATTCATTGATAAACTTTGTATGCACAATTGGAAAAGTATAATTCTGATCTACTACTGACATAGCAGATCCAGAACTGACATACGGATTACGAGCAGGAGGTATAGGGTGATTGTGAATATCTTTGTAAGGCATATTTAAATGGCAATAGCAGGCTCTACAATTTTTATGAATCCATACTTAACTCCTCGAATATCGACTAAATCAAGTCCTATATTCTGGGCAAATTGAGTTTTAGTTGTTCTTAGTTCAATTCGATTAGTAAGTTGCAACTGAGTTAAGTATTTTTTGAAGTCTTCTTCTCGATAATCTGAAACTTGCTGGAGATAATTAAATATCTTTGCTAGCGGAATTAAACCCAAGTTACTCTGGGCTACATCTCGATAATTTTCTGCGATAAATTGCAAGAGCTTTAAGGAATTATCAATTTGCAGTTTATCCTGGTAAAACATATCAAGGTAGCCCACACCTGGATTACCAACATAGCTGTAGCCACAGTGTTTTGTCAAGAGTTCCTGAAGTTTTGCAGGTTTGGGCTTGTCTTCTAATTCAAATTTTTCTTGAAGTATTCTTCTGTCAGCGTTATAGTTTCTAACAATTTTTGAATACTGCAAACAAATCTGAGTCAACTTTTCATTAAATGACTCAATAGATTGAGAATTTAATATGAGTTTTAGTGGATCTATTACCTCTATTGTGGCGCTAGCAGGAACAGAAGCTGTTATCTTAGATTGAGATTCAGAATAGAGATTATTGTTAGCTTTGAATAAGTCAAGAACGTAAAATCCTGCAAGATAGTTTTTGATGGTAGTAGCTGACTTAGTTTTCCCAGTTGTCTTGCCTTGATGTGCAGTCAGTTTTTCTTGCAGCCATAATACAGTGGACTTTAAGGGCTGTCTGTTATGAGTTACAAGTCCTTCTACCAGCAGTTTCATATCTTCTGGATGCTCTTTTGGCAAGTAGAACTTTGGAATTACCTTAGAAGTAGTACTCATAAGCTTGTACTCTCAATGTTTTATATATTACAGAAGTAACCAGTAATTAGCCTTCAAAAATTTAAATTTGAGGCAATCAAGAGCATTACCTTCATCGTAATAAGCATATTTACTGATTATGACATTAAGAAAAAATTAATCTCGCTGGTGAAGTGTAATCTCCAGATGCCCCTTTTCGTACAGAACCCTTAGAAGATTCCATATATCACGATTATACGATAAGCGTTTACGAAGCTGGCTAATAGTCAGACCATTGTCAACGGTCACTATGACATTTAAAAGTTGTTGCTCTTCATCTAAAAGTTGTTCATCCTTTTGGCAATTAATTTGTCTTAATTCCTCACGCAGCCTCTGACATTGTTCAAAAATAAATTTAAGTTTATTAACCCATATCTCAAGGTTTTCTAAGTCTGAACTTACAGATGGCAACAAATTTATTTGAGATAATAGATCTGCTTTAAAATTTGTAACTTGATGCAAAAGCTCAGTCACATCTTGCTTGCATTCTTGGTCAATAAAAGATAAATCTCTTTCTATTAGCTCCCATTCTGAAATCTGACTGTTGCACTCCTGTGAAAGCTTTTCCCAAACAACTTGTCTTAATGTGTTATGGGAGCCATTACGGTCTTCGTCATCAAATTTGCATCTGTCTCTCAAATAGGTTTCATCAATCACAACTTGAGTGAGTAACTTCTCATATTGACTCAACTGGTGAGTAAAAGCCTCTCGACGCGATCGCCGTTCCCCATTAATCTGTTCTTCAATTTCGACTAAAGGCCGTTGCAGCTTCTCATACTCTCTAAAACTTTCTATTTGGTGAGTGCTAAAATGTTTGATAACTCCATCAACAAATTCATCTTCATAAGATTTCAACCGTGGGTCATTAATAAGATTCTCTCGCAACGCCTCGGCACGTGTTAAAATAATTCGCCACTGTTCTAGACCTTCTACTAAAGGTAGCAGTCTTCTTTTGGTTCGTTCACAATCTTTCAAATACTTATTGTGCTGCTCTAGTTGATGATGTATTTGCCTAATATCTGCTTCATCCATTCTAATTGAACTAGCAAGGGCGCAGCAATCTCTATCTAGCTGATTAACCTGCCTTTCCAGATTCTGACGGTGGTCATTTAGACATATTTCTAAACCACTGTTGCTAAGAATTGGCTGACTAACTTTAGAAAGATTTAATTCTTTTGTAAAATTTTCTAGTTGGAATTTTATTTCTACTATTTCTTTTTGAAGTCCAGAGTGTTTTCCAGTTCTGTATATTTCTAGACGATATTTTATTACTTGTATATTTCTCTGAATGTCAATATCTACGTTTGAATCACAGTTAGTATCGATTTTTTTTTGCGTCTCATTTATTGTTTTGTTAACTTCATGTAGGATTTTTTCATCAAATATTTCTGTTAACAAATAAACTTGGGATCGTAGTTCATTTAACAGACCTTTTAACACATCAGAGTCTATTTCTGTTACGCTTCTGAGAATTCCCGTTGCTCCTTCCCACTCTATGTAGCGTCGTTGTTGCAACCATTCAATAGCTTCCTCAAACTCTTCCTGAAGATAGCCAAGATTTTTCACTTCTTCCCATAATTCTTGGTATTCTAACGTTTTAACATCTTGCTTACTTGGGTGCGCCTCTATTGTCAGCGTTATGCCTTTGGATTTCAATTGTTGCTGAATAAAGGATTCTAAAGGATGTTCAGAAAATTTGACTTGTGAATATTCTTCTTTCTTGCTAGCTATTTTCTCTTCATCAATCAAACTGTTCTGTTTGAAAATTGCCAAAATACTAGGCAGACCAGAACCAGCAACTTCAAATAACTTTTCAAATTCTTCCTTAGTAACTCGATGCAACTGATGTCCCTGGCGAACAGCTAAAGGAACTTTCTCAAGTACCAACTTATATTTAAGTAAGATTGGACGCAGATTGTAATAGAACGACTTATATTTAGGAAAGAGAGCTTTACACTTCTGATAAAACACTGACTCTATCAGTTTCGTTTCTGCACCATTTACACCCTCTAAACCTTCAATAACCCAAGATTCTGGTTGGATTGCTGGAAACAACAATCGAATAGCATACTGGTGACACTCTTGGCGATGGTGTTCCAATCTAGCTCGATCTGCTTTGCTGACTTCAGGATTGTTAAACAGCCAATCTCGAATGAAATAAGACAAGGAAAGTAGAGTGCCAGCCGAACAATGTTTGGCTGGTATAACTTTGCTAAGTAAGCCGAAGGCTGTAGGATATTCCCGTTCAAAGCTTCGACCTAGCTGAATGTAAAAGTCTACTTGACCTGTTCCCGCGATTGCAGTTAATCTTTGTGGGGCAGCAATTGCTTCCCGGTCATAACTCAAGTAAAACCGCCAATCTAATTGAGTTTCTTGTGGCGGAATAAATCTCATCAATTTTGTCTTTTCAGTACCAATACTAATGACTAAAGAACGGTTGGGAAATTCAGCACTATATCTCTCTGGAACACCTGTCAAGAAATTATAAAAACCAAATCTATCCTGCTTCCATTTACCGTTGTAGCGCCAAGTCCAATTGGCTTTATTACCAGATTTAGAAACAGGAAAAAGAGAGGAAAGAATTTCCGATTGAAAAATTATTGTTGCCATCTCTTCTTTTTTGAGATTGTCCCACTCTCCAAACCATTGCTGACGAAACCGATTGAGGATTTTATCTACACCTGTGGGGTTAGTTGGCTGACAAAGTGAGACTAAAGCAAAGCTACATTCGGTTGGTTGTATGATGTGTAGACCGTACAAATCGTCCTTTTCTGCTAGCTCTTTGAGACTATCTAACAGCCCAAATTCCTCAGCCACGTTTTGAGAAACTCCTGCTGGAAACAAAGCTAGAAGTTTTATGACATCTCGTCCTTGTGGATGTTTTTGAATAGATGGTAGCAGTTCTAAGCTATCAATTGCATTGTTAATTTTATGCTGCCCGACACCATAGAATTGCACTCGTCCATCTAGATAATCCTGAATCAAATCCAACGGAGTGTATGCACGCCCTCTTTCTTGAACAAAATGAACTAGGCGTTTGAATACTTCGATAACAGTACGAGGACCACAGGAAAGGTCTTTGCGATCGCATAGCTGCCCCAAACTCTGAATTAATGCCGGATGTGCTAGCTGATTGATCTGTGACTTATCGTCCAGAAACTTTTCACACAAGGATTCCCAAAGCACCCTTGGAAACTCGTAGTTATAGGCATCAGCTAATCTCAGGGAGACTTTCTGCTCCTTCATGCGGTGGATAATATCACCTGCTTGCTCCTCAATAGCTGATTCCGTTGGATCTGTGGGCATACCTAAGATTAACGCTACAGGCGTAGAACCCAAAGCCCGCATCCCTTTGACTAAATCGCTTAAAATCTGGATTCTGGCGCTAGAACCCTCCTCAGTTCGCAAAAATTCTTGGCTTTCGTCAGCGAATATTGCTAAACCAGCCAAACCAGCCTCTTGGAGAATAGGAACGCTCTCCTGCCAAAAATTCAAAACAGTATCGGTATTTGTGGTGTCGATCTTTAATTGTTGAAGGATTTTGATTGCTTTATCTTCAGATACCTTGTGTTGGCGTGCTATTTCTGCCGCTTTAATCTGTAGAGACTTCAAGCCGTATTTTTGATACAGTACCTCAACTTGAGGAATAAGTTCAGATGGTACACAAGCCTTAATCCAACCATAAGTGGCAACCATCAAGTTTCCCAGTTCCCTAAACTTGAACGGTGGGACTGCTACAATCTGATGACGCTGACACTCATGCCACAAATAGACTAGTGTTGCCGTCTTACCATAACCATAGTCGGCACTTAGGTAGCCATTGACAGGCTTCCCTTTTTTAATTTCAGCAATCAAACGATCCCGAAGAATCGTTACTCGGTCAAGTGGATCGTAACTTTTCGCGTATAATTCATAACTACTGGCTACGCCTTGTGGGTTGTCTTCTATCTGAGATGGACTAACTGTATCGACAATTGCCTCCATCGATTCCAGTTGTTCTAGTAGCCGTTTCATAAATG
This sequence comes from uncultured Scytonema sp., assembly GCA_937873135.1. Lineage (GTDB taxonomy): Bacteria > Cyanobacteriota > Cyanobacteriia > Cyanobacteriales > Nostocaceae > Rhizonema. Next base: position 29,877 of record CALMVQ010000241.1, read on the forward strand.
GTCACTCTCTAATGTAGCCTGGGTGGAAAGAGTAATTGTGCGAAGTGCCTCTTACAGATTCACACTCTCAATTTAAAGTTAATTGAGAGTTGACTCCAGTTGTGGTAAATCTTATACTAAGCTCTGAATCGCTAAGCGCAAAGAACGCCTTAATTAACCTAGTCTACCATAACTTACCGTACAAAAATAACATCTTTTTATACTTTAATGCAGTTAGCATTACTTAATGAAAAACTAGCGTTCTCATTAAACTGAGGCTCACCGCTTATTTAATATTATCGACGCTTTCTTTTCAGGCATTTCTTCAAAAAATATTTCTTTCTAGGCTAAAGTAATTGACTCCATTCTGGGGATTGAGTTAGCATTACCCATTGACCGTAACCGCCTTCATAACCCCAGTCAAAAAAGCCTCCTTGGTCATAATCATAAGTACGTTTGGCATTATCTAAAGTGCCATCTAATCCACTGGGATCTAGCATCAGCATTTCGCAAAGACGTTCTTGAATCTCTTCTCGTAACAAAATCTTGACCCCGTAGGTTCGTTGCAGTTGTTTATAAGTTGTGTCTACCGCTTTTACTAAAACTGGAGCCGCACAGAAATATCGACGACTGAAGTTTTCGTATTTTCCTTGTGACTCGATTACAATTGGTGATAAAGAGCGTAACCAGTTGAGGACACCAGCAACACTGCTATCACTGAAGGCAATTTCACTGTATGGTAGTTCAAACTTATAAGCAGCCGTTTCAATCACTTCAGAAACTAAGGACTTTTTCTCAGCAGGTGATAAGACAACTTCTTTTCGCAACCAGAGTTTTTGCACAACAGTAGCATAAGCCCATGAAAATCTTTTATCAGGTTCTTCTAAATGTAGTTGATAAAGTAGTAAGTGCAAAAAATCACCGAGTAGCGAGAGATTCGACTGTTGAATATCAGCCGCAACTTTCCCTAGTGGAGTCAAGCCAGGTGGATTTTTTTTGTCAAGAATAGAAAGATTTCGTAAGAATGGAAAAACATTTTTTTGTAAAACTGTAACTCCAAGTTGACATATGGCAGCTAGTTGTTCAATATCAGTCTGAGGACTGTTCAAAAATTCGAGAATAGCTACCACTCTTTCTAAATTAGTGTTTTGCTGTAAATGTATGGTTAATCTTTTTGTCATTGAGCACGTTCCAATGTATCCAACCAAGCCGCTAAGTTATGCATTATTCGATGATTTCGGCTTGCTCTTAATTGTTCAATACTTTCACAAAAATAACACGAATGCGAGGTATCTCGTTTCAACTGTTCAAAACCTTCTTTGGTAGTTTCAATGCCACGTCTTTGGGTAATTTGAATTTGAGCTGTGTTAGGGAAAAAAATGCTACCAAAACCTCCGGCTTTCCACCAAGTTGTACTATCAAGAGAATCGGGAACTAAGTTATTCTTGCGGAGGCGATTAAAGCTGTTTGGACCACCAATCCCAAAACAGTGAACATCCATCCTGTGTTCTTTGGCTATATTGTAAACGTTCTTAAACAACGCTAAACTGGATTGGGAAAGCATATTGACGCTACCATTAGGACCAGAAGTTCCCCAAGAACCAAAGCCGATCCTTTGGATGCCCAATTTGTCGTAAGTTTCAATGCAACGGCTGATTTGACTAACATTGCGTCCATGCACAGGCGCGATCGCTCTCTCTTGCACATAGCTTGGCATTTGGTTAAAAATATGAGTGCAATAGTATAGCGTTTCACGGACTTTGTACTCCACAGTCTCATCAGAATCTGTGGTTAAAGGTACAATGTCAGGTAGCACATATCCATCTGCCCACTGATTTTCACGGTAAAACTTGTCTAGGAAAGCGAGAAGTTCATCATAAGTTCGTTTTCCTTGCTGGACTTGATAAGCACCGCAATCCAACCAAACACTTTTGATGTTTCCAGTATTTTTTTCTTGCTGTATGAATTTGCTGGTCGATGGAGGGCAAGCTATGGGTGAATAAATAACGTGAGCAAAAGGTTTGCGCTTGAAATCGCCACCTGATTTCCATAATTGAAAAAGACGCTGTAATTCCGAACCACCTGCACTGAAAGATGCCACAAATTGAGAAGCTAATGATGTAGCAGACAGCAATTTTTTTTCCCAAATAACTAAACTGCGTTTTACCCCAGGCTCAATACTCACCCGACTAAAGCCCATTCGGTAGTAAAACCCGTTAGCTTCTAAATTCAATGGGCATTTGAGGCGTAGAGTTGTAATGCCGCATTTTCTACTATGTTCTTCCCATGCTCTAATTAGTTGGCAACCCACTCCCTGTCGGCGCTGAGACGGGGACACACAAAGATGGTAAAGCGTGGATATTTTGTCGCGCCTGTGATGAAAATGTAAAAAGCCAACAGGTGTGCATAGAACCTCATGCTGAGCGATCGCCTCTCTTAAGGTTGCTCGATTGACAAAACCTATCTCATGACGATGAGCATCTGCGAGAACCTTGAGCAAAGGCAAATCTTTTTCTGTGGCAAATGTTACTACCGCCTCTAAGGATGTAATCTGCACGTACCTCACCCAAAAACGTTTTTTTAATCTCCTATTGGTTCAAATTTTAACAAAAAGTTTACAGATAGCAATTGGGGTGATGACTTCTGTGGCGAGGAGAACTGGAGTGCGAAGTTGGAATCGCTTGTGTTCCTGTGGTTGAGGAGTTAATCACAGAACTACAAGCGGCATCGGTCATCCATATTGATGAAACTCCCTGGTACGAAAAAGGAAAATTCTGCTGGCTGTAGGTAGCAATCACGAGTACGATTGCGGTTTATCTGGTAGTCGCAAAAAGGAAGAACTCCACCTATTCCTGCCGTTTCTTGATTGGTGTTGATGGGGGAGAGTGAAAAGTTACGCGATCGCACTCTGGCAACACAGCCAGAATGTTCTGTAGGACAAGTCAACTGGGTGTCAATTGCCGAACCATCAACCCCGTCTCACCAAAAGACTGAAAAATCTGCCAGCCTCATTACAAGTAAGGGGTTTAGAGCCAACGTTGAAGCGGAAAAATCGCCCCAATTGTCAACTGGTATACAAAAAGAACAACTTTTCATGGGGCGATTTTTCCGGAGGCTGGCAGATTTTTCTAGGTAAAAGCCCAACCCCCCCCATCCGTGCCGAAGCGCAAATCCGCTATCGTTCCAATCCCGCACCAGTTACGGTGATCCCCTTAGAAAACTCTCGCGTCCGCATCGTGTTTGACGAACCTCAGTTCAGCATCACTCCCGGACAAGCCGCAGTCTGGTACGATGGGGACAGAGTTTTGGGTGGCGGCATTATTGAGTCATTGTAAAGATGGGAAGTGGTTAGTGGTTAGTAGTGATTTTTGACAACTAACCACTAACAACCAACACTTAACAACTAACTCATGACTCTTGAACAAATTGACCAATTGTTAGCCGATTGGAAGAAGAGAATCGATCTTGCGGGTCAGAACCTGATAGACTTGCATGGACTTCCAACTTACCAACGGCTTACTGGTGTATCTGGATTCCCCAAGGCACAAATTGTGGGAGTTACCCAAGCACGATTGCGTCCAGCATTAGAGGCAATGAACGATTTGTTCGGGTACTTCGACTTACTTGTGCAGACAGTCGATAAGGCAACTCAACTGCGTTTATCCATCCCACGGTTTGTGGGATCACCACAGAAACTGCAAGAAATTGAACGAATTCTCACAAAACGATCCATTCAGTTCGCTTCCAAGCAAACTTCCTTAGCAGAAAGAGAACTTTTGAGTGCGCCTGAGATCACAGATGCGATCGCTCCTCAAGAGTTACTCGTGCTAATGACCAAAGCCTTTAATATGGCCAAGGAAGCAGTTTTGGCTGTTGATGAAGCTTGGTCGCACTTGGAACCCATGCTGGATAACGCACAAACCGAGATCCAGACGTTGCAAAAATGGGCTGACTCGCTTGGTGTCGATTCCGTAACAGAACTTGCCGACGCCAGTCAAAAGATGACTTCCTGGCGTGAGAGGATTGAGAGCGATCCGTTAGGAATAAGTGCAGATTTCACTCGTGAGATTCAACCCCTCATAGGGCGGGTGAAAATATCTTTAGAGCAGGTTGCTAAACAGCAGCAACTATGGCAAAAAAATTTGAAAAGCGCACACCAACTACAATCAAAGTTGGTAGAACTGCATCGCCAAGCAATAGCTGCCTTTGAAGAGAGTAGTTTAAAGGTAGTTGACCATTCGATGCTGCAAACTCCTTTGGCAAGTGAGCATATCGTTGCACTTTCGTCTTGGCTGAGTAGACTGGAAACCAAGTTTGCTGAAGGCCTGATAAATCCCGTGCAAGTTGGTCTGGAAAACTGGACACTCAAGGTGAAGGAATATATTACGGCAACTGAAAAGGCATATGCAGCAAACAAAGCACCATTGGAAACTAGAGCCGAGTTGCGCGGACGACTCGACGCTCTCAAAGCCAAGGCGCTGGCACGGGGAATGGTAGAAGATGCGACTTTAGCTGATTTAGCTTATCAAGCTCAACAGCTTTTGTACACCCGACCAACTTCTTTAGCCAAAGCTGCTGATCTGGTGTCTCAATACGAAAAACGCTTGAACAGCCTGAAGAAAGTTAGGAGTAGGGGCGGGTTTAATTCAGATCACTTGTGAGTAAATGTAAAGTCTTGTTAAACCCGCCCGTACAGGAGGAGTGATGAATTATGAATTATGAATGCTAAAACAGTATTATTTACAACTCTTGTACGGGCGCGTTTGATAATCTGCTCGCCTCTGTTCAAATCTTATGTACATTTCTTATGTACATTAAACCCACGACACACCTCCTAACTCCTAAATCTTATGGAAGGCGATCGCTGTAAGCAGAATAAGTGTACTGGCATCATCGAAGATGGCTATTGTAATGTGTGCGGATTTGCTGACTTCAATTCGTCATTGGTTGATGTTTCTATGCAAATGGAAACGAAGCAAAGCACAAACATTACTACAGGTACGGGATCATCTCCACTAACCAACCGTTCTAAAGGTTCACGTCGTACAAACAACACGTCTCGCAGAAGCACCCGCAAGCAACTTGGTGCCGGACTTGTCTCTGTGCCCGAACTCCCTTCCACGGAACCAGAAAAGGCAATCATGGCGGAGGCAAAGGTTCCCGACAACAAACGCTTCTGTGCAAATTGCAACAATTCTTTAGGAAGGGAGAAAGGCTTTTGTCCCAAGTGTGGACATAAGTATTCCTTTATACCCTCTCTTCTGCCTGGAGATTTAGTGGCCGGACAATATGAAGTTAAAGGTGCGATCGCCTTTGGTGGACTGGGCTGGATTTACTTGGGCTTTGATAAAACGCTGTCTCGTTACGTCGTACTCAAAGGTCTGCTAAATACCGAAGATGCGGCAAGTGCAGCAGTGGCAGTGGCAGAACGTCAATTTTTAGCTGCGGTGAAACACGCCAATATTGTCGGTATTTACAACTTTGTGAACTATGGTAGCGAAGGCTTCATCATCATGGAGTATGTTGGTGGCAAAACGTTGAAGGACATTCGCAAACAGCGAGGTCCGTTGCCAGTCACGGAGGCGATCGCTTACATTCACCGGATTTTAAGTGCTTTTGCTTACTTGCATTCCTTAGGTTTGGTATATTGTGACTTCAAGCCGGATAACGTGATGCTTGAAGACAACGATGTAAAATTAATCGACTTGGGCGGCGTGCGACGCATAGACGATCCGCACGGGGACATTTACGGTACTGTCGGCTACAGCGCTCCTGAAGCGAGTGAGGGACCGACGGTAGTATCAGATTTATTCACCATTGGCAGGACTCTTGCTGTTTTGCTGAGTAATATCAGCAGCTTTACTAAAGAACATTTACACAAGCTGCCCAGTCCTCAAGAAGAACCACTGTTTGCCGAGCAAGAGTCTCTGTATCGTTTTTTACTTAAATCTACAGCCGAAAATCCTGACGAGCGCTTCCAGTCTGCTGATGAAATGGCAGATCAGTTACTTGGAGTGCTGCGGGAGATTGTTGCCAGGGAAACCAAGACTCCACGTCCAGCTACCAGTAACCTTTTTGGTGGAGATATGCTGGCACTGATCAATAGTGGTGATTTGAGTGCCATCAAAGCCGATTATCACCAGTTGCCGATGCCGATGTTGGATACCACAGAACCAGGTTTTAACGCGGTACTCAATGCGGGTGCCATTGCCGATTCCGTAAAGCGAGTGACCAGTTTGAGACAAGTTGTCCAGCAGTTTCCCGATTCTAAGGAAGCATTGCTACGTTTGGCAAACAGCTTGATTGAGGTTGGTGTTGATGATGAGGCGGAACAGCTTTTGGCACAAGTGGAGCAAAAAGACCCTTGGGATTGGCGAGTGCTGTGGTACAGGGGACGAAGTTTGATGGCACACGGTAAAGCTAAAGAGGCTCAAGCAGCTTTTGACCAAGTTTACTTTGATTTACCCGGAGAACTAACACCTAAATTAGCACTTGGTTTGGCGGCAGAAGCAGGAGGTCATTTGCCACTAGCAATTCAGATGTACGACTTGGTGTCCCGTACCGACCCCAGTTATACCTCAGCCACCTTCGGTTTAGCGCGTTGCTTGTGCGCTACAGGAGATAAAAACAATGCAGTGGCAGCATTGGAACGCGTACCACAAACTTCCAATTTGTATACGCGATCGCGTGTGGAAATTGCTCGGACACTTATTGACCCTTCCAGTTCCGCACCTGGTGCAAAAGAACTCAAAGAAGCTTCAACAGCTATTGAAGCACTGACTCTCAACGGTATGGATCGCCATCAATTAACGAAACAGGTTTTGGAGACAGCCTTACATCTTGTCACTTCTCAAGCACTGTCCTCTACTTCCGCGATTTCAATTCTGGGACAACCTTTGGAGGAATTGTATCTTAGAAAAGGGTTGGAAAAAGCCCTACGGGATATGGCACACCTCTCAACTGGAGATGAGAAGATCCACCTGGTTGATGAAGCTAACCGCGTGCGTCCGAGAACTTGGTTTTAACAAGTTTCACGGAATTCCCCGTATTCTTAAGGCGGAGTACCTCTAATACCCAAATTGCCTGTAGTACTTATGTACGATTAGATAAACAAACTTGTATCTACTTGAAAGAACTCAGCGATCGCTTTTGCTTGAGTTTTGCTGATGCTGCGTTTGCCATTGACGATTTCAAACACATCTTCCCTAGAACCAATCACCTCAACTAATGCTTCTGGCTTGAGATTGCGAGCTTCCATTAGATGTAGTAGCATCGAATGCGGTGTGCCTTGCGGTATTGGATAATGGATTTCTTCAAACTTCTCAATCAGTGTCACCAGCAGTTCTAAAAGTATCTCCTCTTCCGGGGTTGTATTGGGACGATGCTCTAACTCAACCGCATGGGCGATCGCCTGCTCGTTTTCTTCCTCTGTGGCGATGGTTTTTGGCTGATACTCAGCCAGCAATTTGCCATAAGATTCACGATTAAAAGTACGGGTCATCTTTCCACTTGTCCTTAGTGAAACTGCTTGCTGTTTTGAAGGATTACGGATTCTCGACCCCATGCTGTGGTTACTGAGACAGGTTTAAGGATGAGTTGTAATGTAAAGAGTTTTTGAGTCGCTGTTCATCTGGAATTTGCAGCATATCTATGTAATTATATGTAATATACAGGATTTAGATTTCTGAGTAGCTCTGAGTGACAAGGTGTCTATCAAATTAGCTCAGTGCAGGAAAACTCAATTGAACATTTCAGTGCTAAATAGTATCTACATAACATCCTTAAATGAATAATGGACCCCCAGTCAATAAAATCTTGATTTTGGCAGCAAATCCGAAAGGTACATGCAGACTGCGTTTAGACGAAGAGTTGCGCGAAATAAAGAATGGTTTAAGACGGGCAAGCAGACGCGAGCAATTCTTGATAGAGTCGGCAGAAGCAGTGCGCAACAGAGATATTCATAGAGCCATCATAGACTTCGAGCCACAGATTGTCCATTTTTCAGGACATGGCGCTCAGGAAAAAGGCTTAGTACTTGAGGATGAAACAGGGCAAGAGAAGCTAGTAGATGCAGAGGCACTAGCTGGATTGTTTGAGTTGTTTGCAGAACACGTAGAGTGTGTATTACTCAATGCTTGTTATTCGGAGATTCAAGCTCAGGCGATCGCGCAACATATTGATTACGTCATCGGCATGAACAACGAAATAGGGGATAAGGCGGCAATTGAATTTGCCGTTGGTTTTTACGATGCTTTGGGAGCGGGAAAATCTGTTGAATATGCCCACAAACTAGGCTGTAAACTTATAGGAGTCGCAGGTATCCCAGAGTCTCTAACTCCACAACTGCTCACTAAAAACCAGTTGCAGACTGAAGGTTCAAACACAACTGCTCTATTTTCTGCTGTTGGTGTTGAACCTCCAACCCTAAAGTCTACTTATTGCAAATCTAACTTCAAGCGGGAAACCTCAAGCATAGAAGACTGTAAAGGACAGAAAGATTTACTAGCATCTAATAAGTTGCAACAAGCGAATATGTTAACTATGGAAGTTTTCTTATCTTACTCTCCAAAAGATGAAAAACTGCGAAAGGAACTAGAAACATCTCTCAGTATTTTAGAGTTACAAGGTATTATTAAAATTTGGCATGTAAATAAAATTTCACCAGGTAAAAATAAGAAGGTTGAGATTGAGCAGCATCTGAACTCAGCCCGTATAATTCTCCTACTTATTAGTCGGAACTTTCTTTCTTCAGGTCCCCATCTTAACTATGAGGTTAAGCGAGCAATGGAAAGACGAGAAAATGAAGGAACCCTCGTCATTCCCATACTTCTCAGTTCCATTGTCGGTTGGCAAAGCATTAAATTTAGTGATGCCCACTATTTCCTAAAAGATTATAAGGCAGCAATCGAAGATTATACACATGTTATTGGTCTCGAGCCTGAGTTGGCTGATGCCTACATGATTCGCGCTATTGCTCGCTGCGAGTTAAGAGACAAGCAAGGAGCAATTAAAGATGAGCGAGACGCAGCGACTCTCTACGTAAAACAAGGAGAAACAGCACGACACAATAAGTTTCTCAAAAAGCTTAAATGCATCGACGCAGTCAGCCATGCTCTTCCAATTAAACTCAATAAACAATACAGTTCCTGATTGAACTAGAAGTCATGAATGCAAATTGTATAACAGTCTGGCGCTTTGAGTAAAATCATCAGAGCGGTTCTCAAGAGTTCATTGAACTTGAGAGTTTACCCAGCAACAAGTCGGACGAAGATTCTAATAGAGAATCTTGTGATTCAAGCTTAGTTTTGTTATCATGGCTTACAAACTCTTCAAATAACTCAAAGAAAAGCTCTAACGCAGTGCGTTCATCTTCTGAATAGAAGAGAATGACTTTATCCCAGAATTGGCTGGAGGAAATGTTAAATTTTTACTGAATCCATCCTGGGAATTCAGTAAATTTCTTTTCTTGTTCAGTCTGAGAAATTCCTAGTTCACGACGAGCAAGAATGTAACCAGCTAAACAGGAACGGAGGTGAGTGATTGCAGGTTTACCCAGATACATGGAAGGTCTTTTCCTAATCTTCTGAATCAGTTCTTAAAAGTTACTCATCCTCTTTCTCCTATTTAGAAATCAATTTCTGTGATTTGGAAATCTCCACCTATGTCTTTTATCGGGCAGTAGAGATTATTTATCCAATCTACTCTTGAAACTCCTTGAGGATGAATATTATCAAACACCAGTTCTTTGCCTTCTATTTCAAGGGCAATGACTTCATGAAGACCATTGGTTGAGAATTTCGTGGTAGATATTACAAAAAGGGTCTGAAGTCAATTGGAAGCATAAGCGTACCAAAACGGCAATATTATCCTTCCAATGACAATTATCTATGTAATATCTCTAAACCCAGTAACTAGCGCGAATGCTATTCATACCCTGAATCAGTTTGCAGATAATTCCAATATATTTAGGTCTGCAAATTTATTCACTCGTACTATGGGGTTTTAAAAAGCGCGTTTCCAATGGATCCCCTTTTGTTGAGCAGATCACTCAGTTTCCAAAGACCCATGCACTTATCTGTGTCTGCAAAACCTGCATCACGTCTTTCATAAATCAGTTTTAATGGGGTAGGAAAGTTAAAGGGTTCTAGGCACATGTTAAGAGAACGATAACCGCCTGTTACGATAGGAAGATTTTCTCTAGTATCAGGATGAGTGGTAGTCAGTAAATATGTCGATTTAGTAGCTTTGAAATTCTCTATTGCTGCAAATATGTCCTCAAATGATAAGTGGAAAAAGCAGTCTCTACAGAGAATCAAATCGGCGTAAGGAAGCTCATCCTTGCTCAGATCACAAGAGAAAAATTTCCGCTTAGGGCTTTCATATTTATTTTGATTAATTGTGATTAGTTCTTTGACAATGTCTCCACCAATGTAGTCACAATTTCCCAAATCAATAAATTTCATCCAATTGAAATCGCCACAAGGTACATCCAAGAGGACGTTAACATTAAGCTCTTGTATTAGGTTAGGCAAAATCGCGCGAATATGTTTAGTTTCAAAGTCTGATGAACCAGGACCTGATTTTGATTGTTCATCGCGCCAATGATTCTTTTCATAAAACGAAGTAAATATTTCTTCTGACGATTTTCCAACTAGCTCTTTATGTATTTTTTTTACTTTCCATAATCGCCATTTGTTCACTAAAGACTGACCTAATAATCTTTTTGCCGCTTGCTTTAGGGTATCCATATAGAGCATATAGGATTTATTTACTTAATCCAATTTTACATGAGACTGTAGTGCATCATTTATTTTGTTTGCGATCGCTAATCCAAAATCTTCAGCTATTACTGGTTAAGAAGCCAACCTTGTTAGCTATCATCTGCAAGTTATTTAAGGCAAGGATTATTTACTTAGGAAAAATCGGTATACTAAATGACGTGTAAAGAATTGAATGTAGCAAATGCGATCGCACCTGTAGTCAAAGCAACAAGCGATACAATGGAAACGATTTGCATGTTCCACTCGGTAATGGCTTAGAAAAGCAGCGTTGGAAACCGAAAATAGTGTGCTTCATATGTTGAGACTATTGCTATATCATGGAAAAAACTAGCAATCTGTGTAAATATGGGCATTACACTAACGCTCTTTACAACAGAAAATAATCAAAGATTTGCTTGCCACAGGCAATTTTAATAGCGTCGGCGAAGTGATTCAAGCTGCATTGAGCCTTCTAGAACAAGAGAGACTTGCGTATCAAGTATGGGTTGACGAAACTCGCGCCAAGATTGATGAAGGGATAGTATCACTTGAGCGTGGCGAAGGGATTGATGGTGAAACTTTTGTGAATCAACTTTTGGCAGATTTACAGCAAGTTAAAAAGTCTCAGAAATGAGCCAGTATATTATTTCGCTACCGGCTTCTCGTGATTTAAGAGCGATCGCTTGGGTAGAGGTCATGATTATCTATTAACCCTGAGAGACAGAGAATAAAATCACAACACCTGAGGAATTAGGTGATGTTTTGGATACGGGCGGTATTCATGGAGAAATATTCTCATCTGAAGTAGCAAATTGAACATCTTCGTAGAGTAAGGATAGGGGAGTTATGGCTTCTTACTTCCATGCCTTCACACTAGCATTCTTGTGTACCAGGTGCTGGAGTGTTTACAATGAAGCGTTTCATTGTGGGTACTGCTTGAACAAATATTTCTGCCATCTCGATTCCAGACAAGTTTCCCGACACCAACACAAACATACGCGCACCCGACTCCTGAACTGCCATAAGTTCTAAACGACGATGAGCAATTTTTTTATCAGCAGTCAGAATCACCCAACCCTTTAACGCTACTATTGGCAACCAATCCGTATCAGCTGTTGCTTGATTAAAATAGTCGTCGTGAATTTCTACTAATTCTCCTATATTTCTAAGAGCATTTACAACATGAGTTTTTCCTAAAGAGCGGTCAATAAAAAACCTAATTTCAATCTCTTCACTCATGCTACCAATGCTAGTTCATACCGGATAGCTTCTTCTACTTTGAGGCGATCGCAATCATAATCTTCTGCTAAATCATCAATTGAGTCTCCGGCAGCATACCTTTGAGCCAAAATACTTGTTGGCACTCCTGTTCCCTCTAAAACAGGTTGCCCAAAAGATACCAGCGGATCTATCACAATCAACTTTGGCAATTCAGTTTCTCTTGTTCGAGTGAATGGATAAAGCTTTGCTGGCAAATCTGCTTCATCCCAATCAATTCGCTTCAGATAAACTTTAACAATTTCTGGTATCGCTATCTGTCCATGCTGTGAAGCATTCACTAAACACCCCAAATGCTCAATGAATAAATCAATCCCATCTGTATAAAGCTTTTTATAAGCAAGTGGATGATCCATCCCATAAGAGTCTTGAAGATGTGCAACACCAAGTCTTACTTTTTCCAAAGATATTTGATGATACCGACGAATCGCATTCAGGACGTGCAGCTCAATCAAATTAGTAAAAGATAATAATCGCTCATCAGACTCTGGAATTTTGATAACTGGCTCGAAGCGTTTTGAACCTGCTTTCGTTTTATATCGAGCGCCAAAGACCCAAGAACGTACCGTCGAGTACGGTACACGCAAATAGTGTACTGCATCCATTGCACTATAAGTCCCAATGTTGCGGGGGTCTTTACCTTGATATAGGTCGCTCAACAGCTATTCTCCGAAAAAATATCATTATACTACAATCGACAACTTTTTTCATTCTAGTATATTTATACTTGGTGTTCTTCCCATTCCAGAGATTCCTGGGGAGAGATGGGTGGTAGGTTGGCGTTAGCAATCATGATAATTAAGTGCTGTTTCGTTAATATCCTAGATCGCCCAGCACGCTTTGTACTGAGCTTGTTATTCAATCTCAGGCGTTGGTGTTAGAGTTATCGCCAAGATTCCTAAAATTTTGTCTACTTCCTTAATGAAATAATCATTTTTGTCAATGAAAATAGTGCGATCGCAGAGTTTTAGGAATTTCCAGTCAGTTCCAGTTGTCACAGCACCATAAATATAGTCTGGAACTGTTTCCTGTCGTTGGTTAAATAACTGAGCAGCAATCATAGTTGCAATGCACTGCCCCAAGCCAGATTTAATACTTTCATTCTTGGCTTCCACAATGGTCATAAAAGGACTAGTACAACAAGGCAAAAGTAAAAAGTAAAAAGTAAAAAGAAAGAACCTTATTTTGTAAGGGTTTTAACTATTTCAGATGGGTGGTTTATTTCCGCCGTGCTGTACTAGTAATATCATATTGTTCAGGCGAGCGACTCAAAATAAAATCACAACGTCCCTCTAAACCCTTAGAAGCATCCACATTAAATTCTGAACCTGAAAAAATACTAATTTGGTATTTGAAATACCGTCTGACTTCGATAACAACTGGCATGATAATGAGTTCTGATCGTGCCTTTTCTGTATTAATTGCGGTTACTAAAGGTAAATGTTCTTTAAGAATCATAGTGAGGTAGTCCGTAGAAGCAACTGCCTGCACATCCGAGAACAAATCTTGATTTTCAACAACTGTTATATTAAAGTCTTTTTTAACTTTGTTGAAAGTAAAAGCACTGTATGGCATGCTAAAATTTAGTGATTTTTTGAAAAGAATATATATTTATTTTAGGATAGGGGAATATTTATTTTTGCCCTTCGGGTGACGCTAAGTTCGTAGCGCCAGTTGCCTGCGGTGGGAAACCCGCCTTCTCAAAAGCATGCTTACGCTTCCCTTACACCCTTTATTATATGAAGAATTGTTAGCTAGATTTGGAAAATAGTTACCTAGATTTGGAGTACAAAGTTAAAGTCTTTTCTTACAATTGATTATCGCTTTACACTACTTCCTACTCCTCAATCACCATGCAATGTTTAAAATGTGGGACTACCGTACAGGTTGGCGATCGCTTCTGTGAAGAATGCGGCACACCTCTAATCGCAAAACCAATTGGATGTGAAAAGTGTGGTGCCCCAACACAACTGATCGATGTTGATGGCTTTTGTTCTCACTGTGGCTTTCGTCGGGAAAATAGAGAGAATGATAGGTTGGAAATTATACCTTCTCTCAACCTTGCTGGTATAAGCGATCGCGGCTTCAGGCACCACCGTAACGAAGACTACGTTGCTTGTGCCCGAGTTGATTATAGAAATGCTTATGTTCTCGTTGTTTGCGATGGTGTATCAAGTTCAGAATCACCCGAATTAGCCGCGAAAGCAGCTGCTGAAAGCGCATGTAGAACGCTAGCTACTGCTGTAGAGACGCAAAATATTGTACCCCATGATACAATGAATGCCGCAATTACTGAGGCAATGAGTTCGGTATGTGCTATCCCCTACACGAGAATTGCAGGTGCAGATCCACCATCAACCACAATTGTTGCAGCTCTAGTTGTTGAGCGTACCGCTACTATTGCTTGGCTGGGTGATAGCCGCGCCTACTGGATTTCTCCAAATGGTTCACAGCAATTAACTCGCGATGATTCTTGGGTGCAAGAAGCTGTAAGCTCAGGTGAAATGAACGAAGCCGAAGCTATAAAATCACCTCAGGCTCATGCAATTACCCGTTGGTTGGGAGTAGATGCGATCAACGTGGAACCGTCTATAGTCAACTTTAATATTCCTGATTCTGGGTATCTACTGCTGTGTACCGATGGATTGTGGAATTACACTGCTGGTACTACACAAATTGAGACTATTGTCAACTCAGATGCAGATACGGCTACAATAGCAAGGAGGTTAGTGGAATTTGCTCTACACTCCGGTGGTCACGACAATATTACTGTCGCTGTCTTATCTTTATAAGTAATACTCATCACAGAATCATTCAGAACCTTGCGGTTATTGTACCAGTCCTTTATTCAGATATGGCAAAAAAAGTAGCTTTATTTAAGTAAGAAAATCTTATGACAACCCAATTCAAAGCGGAAATTTTCCAAAATCAATATTTACCACAGGGGACAAGAGAAGTCCATGCCATTATGACAGTTACGGCTGTTGGTGGCGAAGGAGTGACTGCCACTTCTATGGGTAACAAAATGTTTGGGATAATATGTGATATCTCTGGTTCAATGGGGGGTAATAAGATTCATGCAGCAAAGGATGCGATGGTTAAAATCGTGAATTTGCTGCCTGAAGACACATCTTTCTTCATCGTTACTGGAGCAAGTCTTGCCCAACTGATTTTTCCACTGTCAAAAGCGACTCCTGTAAACAAAGAACAAGCGATCGCCGCCATCAAAAAAATATCGGCTGGCGGTGGCACTGTGATTTCTAAGTGGTTATTTGAAGCCCTAAAACAGTTTGAGAAAATGCCGAATGCTTTGCGTCAGGCATTGCTGTTGACGGATGGAGAAAATGATGACTCTGATGAAAAGCAACTGAACGACGTTCTACAGGGATGTGAAGGAGTTTTCCAGTGTGACTGCCGGGGTGTGGGAACTAACTGGCAGGTGAAACAGCTACAAAAAATATCCGCAAAATTACTGGGAACTACCGACATTATCCCCAATGCGGCAATGATTGAAGCTGACTTTCGGGCAATTTTAGAGAAAGCCATGAGCAAAAATGTCAGCGATGTGGCGCTGCGCCTGTGGACTCCACAAAGTGCTCAAGTCCTGTATTGCAAGCAGGTTAGTCCCGATCTTGTAGATCTCAGCAACCGCGCCAAGGTTGTCAAAACCCAAGTTTACGACTATCCGACTGGTGCTTGGGGTAAAAACGAGTCTCGCGACTACCACTTCTGCATTCAAGTACAGCCCGGTAATATCGGCGACGAGATGTTGGCGGGTAGGGCGAGTTTAATTTATACAACAAATGGTGTGGAAACAAAAGTCGCTGAAGCTCGCATTTTGGCTATTTGGACTGACGACGATGCCAAATCGACAAAGATTGATAGAACAGTAGCTCATTATACCGGACAAGCTGAACTCGCTCAGTCGATTCAGGAAGGGTTGGAGGCACGCGATCGCGGTTATGTCGAAGTTGCCACTGCCAAGCTGGGAAAGGCAGTTCAACTTGCTCACGAATCTGGTAACGAAGCCACCGCTAAGTTATTGCGGAAAGTGGTTGAAATCGAAGATGCGGCAACTGGTACAGTGCGGATCAAGCGAGATGTTGCCAAAGAAGACGCGATGGCATTAGAGACGCGATCAACAAAGACAACTCGTATTCCTAAGTCAGATAATAAGTAATACTCATGACCGAATAAGGCAAAAGTTAAAAGTTAAAAGGCACTCATAAAGAAAAAGAAAAAACGGTTTC
>CALMVQ010000242.1 GCA_937873135.1 uncultured Scytonema sp.
GCATTAATTCCTTTCACCCTGACAAAATGAGCGAACGTACAGTAATCAATGAGTACAGTGAACAAAATTTCTATTAACTATGAAAGCCAGTTTAAATTTTTGAAAATTACGTTGCTCCGTAACAGATATCGATAAACCACTTGCCTAAATTTGGTAAGTTTTCTTGGGTAAAATTAGTCAAGCGTTCTATTTTATTTTCAATTTGTTTCATGGCTTTTTTAGTGAGCTTAACCCCGGTAGAGTAAGTTTCAGTAACTAGCTTAACAACTGGATGCTTACCATTCCAAGTCATAGTTTTAGCAAATTGTAATGCGGTTTCAACCTCATCTAAAATGCTACCATTCCAATGATTCTCCAAAACAGCCCAAGTCCTTTCAATTGGATTATATTTACTATGATAGGGAGGATAGTAAGCTAAACGTATATTTAATTTGTATTCTTGAGCAAAGTCAACTATACGTTTCATAAATTGGGTACGTCGCGAACCATTTTCTCCTCCATTATCTTGATTAATAACCAAGGTTTTTATTTGGGGAAATCGCTTCTCTTCTGATTTCCAAAAATCTGATAAAATATCAACGATAAAATCACTAGTTACTTTGGATTCTGTAAAATACAAAAATAGCTCATCAAGCTCTGGAAGAAAGATACCGTAAGGAGCCACGGTTGTTTTTGGGTGGAAGTCATGGTCATCAGTTTCCGTCGGCACTCTATTTCTACCACCACGGTCAAACGAGCCAATATTTACACGAGCTTTAGCATCCAAACTTAAGCGTAAAATACTTGGATCATCTGAAGCTTCTTGATTAACTATAGCTAACTGCTCAAAGATTGCGTCAGTTTCCGGAATTTTTTTTGAGGTTGAATTTTGGCAACCCGTTTGAGATGATATCCTAAATCGTTTAACTTGACGCGAATTGTTTCTGAAGTTGGTAACTCTTCATCTTCATAATCAAATTTCTCAATTAATTGATGTCTTACTTCAGTCGCACTCAGGCGAGTGTAAAGTCTTTGACTTTTAAAACTTGGATCTATTTGACTTTGTGAATCCACTAACTTTTTAATATCTTCTAAAAGATTTGGGAGTTTTTCTTCTGCTTTATAACGCCCTCTACCTTGATAATTATCCACACAAGTGATCCCACTTTTTAATTCTTTAATTCCTTTACTAATCGTTACGCGATTCCATCCTAACTCTTGCTCTGCCAGCGACTGTCCTCCTTGTCCTAGAGCCATAACTGTTTGTGCTATAAATTTACGCCTGACCGCACCTTTTAATTGTTCTGCGGTTTGCTTCAGTAATTTTTTCAGTGAATCCGTTAATTTTATAGACACTTCTCTCCACCCAAAAATTCAATCATCACTAAATTTACTACAAAAGGGGCAGGGAGAGGCTGCCGACAGCAGCCTCTATAATGATTATCATTTTTGCCAACTGTATATTTTATTTTCTGGAAGTCCCTAATAGGAATATCATTGGTTTTAACTTTTTTACCCTCTTCATCCAAGATATAAATTGTAAGGAGTTTTGGCTCAATCCATTCTCCCGCAAAGCCGCATCGGTTAGTTTTTGGATTCTTATCACCTTCTTTATTAATCCGAATTTTAGTTCTACCGCAATGACAACTCGCTGATATTTAAGAATATTACCAGTGGGTAAATTACCTAAGTGATAATTCAAGATTTTTGAGAGATACAAATTAATTCCAATTTTCCCAAATTTATATGTCAGCCGTTCTATCCGTTTAAGACTAATATTAATTCCCCAATCTACTAAGATTGTACATGCAGCTTCAAAGGAACCTGCAATAGCGCAAAGTCTGCCGGATGGAGGCACAATACAGTTCAGATAAGACGTTGACTCGTGGAGGCAGGCAGGGGGAGTAGAGAAGCAGTTCTTGGGCTTTTAACTAATTGTTCGTCAACTCTTTCCTCCCTTGTGCAAGAACAGCCTCCCCTGCCAGCCTCAACGAATAAATGCCTTAACTGAATGGTATTGGGATATGGCATACCTAAAAATTAGCGTCAGAAACTGAGTCTGCAGGGTAAATAACACTGATCGGCTTTTGCACTCCTTCGTAACGATAACGAGGTTCTTCTGGTTGCTGCTGTGCAACTTTCGCTGAGTGATTAACTTCAGCAATCCATGTCTCATAGCTGGAGTTTTCCAAACTGGGATTTGAACGGCTTTGAGCAACAAAACCGGGAACATACCAACGTCCAGTAGGTTTAGACAATGCTTGATAGCGTAGATCCAGACTCCAGCGAATAGCCTGTGTGCGGTTTACTAACGAGCCATGTGGTAGCATACTGTTAAACAGAAGTACGCTCCCCACCTTTAGAGGAATTGGTATCCGTTCAAATTCTGGCAAATCCTCAGAAGGGATTTCGAGTGCAATCTTAGAACCTACATTGCGCTTTACGTGGCGCATAACGCCTCTTTGATGGCGACGAGGGGCAAGCCAGAGACAGCCCTTTTCAATCGTAGCATCTACCATCGGTATCCAGCAGGTCACGATCAAAGTATCATCTCCGTCTGGCAGATAGTAACCCGCATCTTGATGTGCAACAGTCCACCCCCCTGGCATACGTGGCTCAATGTTGTAAGAGGGATGGCACAGAATATCTGGTCCGAGAATTAACTCCATCAGCCTAAGAATTTTGGGATGCTTCATAAATTGGAACAATACTTCGCTTTTATTAACATCGCGACTCCCGCATGTCTCCTCAGCTGCTTCGGGAACTATGGAAGTAATTCTTGCGAGGCGGTATTCAAAGGGTTCTTTTTCATATAAGGATTGTATGCGCCCGCTTTGATAGAGGTACTGAGCCTTTTGTTCCACCATGTCTTCGATCTTCGTTCTGATTGGGTACAAGTCATGATCGGTAAAAAGATCTTCAAAAACTAGATAGCCTTCTTCTCCAAACGACGAAATTTGCAAGTTAGTCAGCATAGGGTTTTAACCTGGATTTCTCACAAAGTTTGAGGAAAGAAGGGTCAAAAACTGCCAAAATGTATATTGCAAAATAATCTTAGCAGTTTAAAGTATGACCCCCACTCAAATGAATTGTAGACCTGAACAGTTTAAATTTGGTAAGGATTCAGGTCAGGAGGTATTGACAGGTGTGACATTATAGGCGGATGATCACAGTTATGGAAAAAGACCTGCCGCAAAAGTTACACCGTGAAACCCTTAGACAGATGGCTACTAAGCAACTGGTGGACATGATTATCGAGCAGGCGATCGTCATAGAGACACTAAATAGGGCTTGCTGAAAAAGTCAGAAAAAAGCAAGATGAGGATTGATTAGTTACTAGACAAAAGTAAACTATAACCTTACATTATTTGCAAATAGACAAACTATAATTTTCGCTCATAGGAGACGGTAAAAAAGGCAGGGTAAGCGCATCTCAAACCCTATTGACAAGAAGCTTCTAAGGCATCATTATAATGAGACAAACAAGCAGCAAGAATCGTCAACATATAATTGTTATCCATAGCCGCACGAGAGCGATTTTTGACGATTACTGCGCTTTAACGATTGCTCCAAATTCAATGCGTTAAGTGCAATTCGCCGCAGCAATGACAAATTTTGCGGAGCATGACCAGTACGGACGCGGCAAGCGTCTTCATTGAACGTAACATCCAAAGTCCAATGTAGCCCGTTTTCAACGCTCCAATGGAGGCGGATAGCTTGCCCTAATTTGCGAGCGTCGCAGTCCAAACTAGTGAGATAAAACTGCATTTCACGGGTCGTTTTGTTCCATAGATGTCTTACGCGCACAACCATAACTACACACTTAAGCCCAGCCCAATCATTTTGATTGTGTAGAGGCGGTAGTTGAGAAACGGGAACACACCATATTGAGCGTTTTTCGGTGCGGTGATGACCTTTTTCAACCCGTTCGTCATAACTATGGGTGACCCCGGAAAAACCTTGTTGCAAGCGTTGCTCAAACCAGTCTTTTACTTGTGCATGAAGCGTGGGATGGTTAGCTTTAAGCGCTAAAACGTAATCTGCTTGAGCCTGGAAAATTTGAGATGCAATTGCGGTTTGCGGTATCCCCTCAATACTTCGGGGTAAGCAATTATTCTGGTTGCCACGACCAAGCAAAGGGATTACCAGAAGATTTCTCACGAATAATAGTCGCAAGAGAGGCAATACGGTTCGGTTAAGACCAAAAACCGGGTAAACTGAGCATTGTTCTTAGGGTGTAGACGGTAAAATGCAACTCAAAGAATTCTCCCTGCTTGTACCTAGTATTGAATCAGGAACAGTACTAAAGGCTTTAGAAACAGCTATTCCATCGGCGGCCATAGAACAGGCGATCGGTGAAACAAAAGCGACAGAAGCGCGAAAACGTGCCTTACCGTCGCATTTGGTGGTCGGTTTAATCATCGCGATGAGTTTTTGGTCTAAAGCTTCTATGAGAACGGTACTGAAAAATTTAGTCGATGGTTTGAGCGAAGCTTGGGTGAGAGTCGGTTTGTATTGGCGAGTACCTTGTAAATCATCAATTACTGAAGCACGACAACGCATTGGTTCTGGGGTGATGAGTCGTTTGTTTCATATAGTAGTGCCTTTAGTGTTAGCGGCAGAATATCATCAACGTCTTCGTAGTAGAAAATACTATTGACGAACTCAAAGTCCATCTGTTAGGTCGCAAAACTCCTATCCGCTCCCAAAACCCCCGTGAGGTTGTTCAAGAAGTCTATGGCTGGCTCCTTGGGCATTGGGCTGTACGCTCACTAATGTTCCAAGTTGCCGAACATGCTCAAATTTCCCCTTTACGATTGAGTTTTACTGGAACACTTCATGTGGTGCGTCGGGCTGTTCCAAAATTCCAATGCATTGAACCTGAAGCGCTCCCCTTTTTTGGACTTGGCTTGTAATGGAAATTCTGGATGAAAAGATCCCAGAACCTGGATGTTGAAGTAACCCCAGAGTTGTCAAAAAAACCAGATCTAAGTTTCCCTCCAAGAAGCCTATACATAAGGGAGCCGGAGTCAAAATTGAAGCATTCACTTTCTCTGTAGTCAACACTGCTTAGAGCTTAACCGAACCGTATTGGCAAGAGAGGGGATTATTCCGGTTTCCGAAATACGATCACGCACATACTCAAAAAAACTGATTCCTAACTTACGAGTAGTAGCAACAACAGACATAAAAGTGTCCCAAGCTTTAGTCCCCTCAGTAGTCTGAGTGGCATAGCTAATATTACGTCGCTGCACGATAGTTCTAGCAGCTAATACCGATTTGAAAAAAGAATGCGACAGAAGAGGGATATAGCAGTTCTCGTTTGGATGCAATACACTGTAGAAGCGGACGGCTGTTCACCCTCTAAAAATGTTGTAATTAACTCAATTGAGAAGCGCTATATCCCTCTTCTGTCACTCTCCGGAGGGGCGATCGCTAGAAGCTTCATGGGGCAATCAATACAAGCTATACTATTAGAAAAAAATTGGGCTTGTATTTGTTATTAGAAAAGAATCGCCCGATCGCCTGCTATATAAAAGCTTTAGAACTCAGAAATGGCAAATGTTTTCGGAAAGTGACAGAAGAGGGATATATAGAGAGGTGGTGTTCGAGGTGTGTAATGGCAGGAATAACGCATATCGAGATTAAAGAGAGTGCAGAGGAACTGGAGACACTGGTACGTCAACAGAATGATGCACGACGTAAAAGTTTGGTTACAAGCGCTATACATGATAAAAACTCAAAGTATGAGCGTGTGTGCGATGCCTTCGGCAAGCCGACTTGAACAACCCGAAATTGGATTCCCAGGGTATAAGCAAATCCAGCGTTGGCTCGCTACAGTTTTAGGAGTCGAAGCCGAATATGCCACAGTACATCATTTGGTACGTTATCAGCTCAAAGCAAAACTAAAAGCGCCACGTCCTCGTAATAGTAAACAAAACACACAGAAACTGGGAGCTTTTAAAAAAACCTCGGTAACGACTTACAACTGATTTCTCAATACGCAGCTATTGTACTACCAACGTATAAAAATATTCGTTACTTTGTATAGGATGAAAGTAGATTTGGACTTAAAACAATTGAAGGACGAAGAATTACCCTTAAAGGCGTTAAGCCTATGGGTGACTGGCAATGGCTTTTTTATTACATTTTGGCTTTATGGCGCAGTTGAGCCACTAAAGAGTGAAAGTTTCTTTTGGCAGTTTTCTCATGTTGACACGGAATGTTTCTAACAATTTTTGAATGAATTTGCCGCCTGTAATTGCGATAGCCTCAACATTCTTCAGGTTGATAATGGCTTATTTCACACTCGCCTTGAAGTTGCAAATTCCAGAAAATATTATCTTATTATTCCAACCACCCCATTCCCCAGAACTTAATCCTATAGAACGAGTTTGGGAACATCTTAAACATGATTTGAAATGGGAGTTATTTGACAATCTGGAACATTTGCGAACCAAGGTTGCGGAACTTCTTGCCCAACTTACCCGAGAAGTTGTTGCTTCCTTGACTGGCTATGATTTCATTTTGAATGCCCTATCTGTCGCAAACATTTTTTGAATTGGTATAACTCAGCCGGATTGTTATGCAGGGGTAATTCTGGATGCGCTAAAACTAGAAGCAACTCCGACGCTTTGGCAGCAGTTAATCGTTTTCGTTCATCCAACTGTTCGTAACCGCTTTTTGTATCAAACAGTTTCCAGAATTTAGATTTTAGTTCACGTGCGAATTCTGCACTTGGAGAATCTGTGTAGGCTAGTAGTTCAAGGGTTGTAATCCCAAAAATGGTCTAAGAACTCATCTAAAAGTTCTTGATGGCAAGCAACCACAGGATTTAATTTTTTATAATGCCGTCCCTCATGTACCCAACACAGAGCCAAATCATTAGTCAGTAACTTGAACTGAGGTGCATCATCACATACAAGAGTATGCACTACTGGCCAGTCAGTTTGCTGATGATAAAAAGCGATCGCTGCTGCTTCCAAAATACGAGTACGTTGTTGAGAGCCTAATTTTGGTAAATATGTATCAAGTAGGGCATCAAACTCTGTGCAACTAAATACAGTTTCTTGGGGCAATAATTTGAGAGAATTCTTCCATTTCATCGGTAGTTGGAAGTTTTCAAGCAATTCATAGGTGAGTGGATTGAGAATAAACTCAAATTCCTGACCATTTTGTCATCCTTTGATTACACTCAATCTATCTTTCTTGGGTGTCGTAAAGTATACTGTATATAAAGGATTGCACACTACATTGGTGGTATGGTTGAGTCCGCCAACACGGGCACCTGTTTGGTCAAAGTGCTGCCAGGGACTGCTCGCTAGTCCCGAAAAATAAATTGCACTTTTTTCGCTTTCAAAATCCGAGTAGTTTTTGATCAACAGGTTCGACAAATGACCTGCTGACATGAAGATGCCAATATCCTCTAAAAATTCCAACAGTTTACCTTGGGTCATATTGCCAAGGCAGCTTTGCGGGGGAAGCTTCCCCCGCAAACGTGCCGCCCCGTAGTATAGGCTGATGACTAGGGCTTTTATTCCAGGACCGAATTCTCCCTCGTAACCTAATGGCATAGGAGCCAGGTAAGTTTTGCCCTCCGATGGAGAGTAGTATTTTTGTTTACGGAATAGTACGTTATCGGTTGTGAGTGTGATATCTTGAACGATTACTTCTTCATAACCCTTGAATTGTGCATCTTCTGGCAATAATTCTCGGGGATATTCTAATATTTCTTCTCGGTCTATTTTGATATGAGCGTTCTTACTGCTTTTGCTGTGCTTTTTTGGAATTTGTCGTTCTTTCTCGGATGAGTGGTTACTTTTTTCGCCTCTGGGTTGCTTAGCTTTAATTGCTGGCTTTCCTTGTTCTCCCTTCAAACGGTTGTTTTCATCACGCAACCTTTGATTTTCTTCTCGGAGTTCTTTGACAAGTGAGTTTAATTCCTCTACGAGGTTCAATAATCTCTCTACGGTTTGACGCACCGACTCGTCTGCAATCCCTGACGGGTCGATGGCTTGCAGCAGCACGGATACTGAGGAGTCAAACAATTGCTTTTGCGTCATGTGTCATATTTTATGACGTTTTGTGCATCTTGCTCACCAAATTATTTTTCTCTCTTACCCCGGATTATTGAGCCGATACACTTTTTCTATGCCCAGAATCATCAATTATTAGGCTGAATCCTCGACTGATTCGGGTTTGACTACACTTGTTCATAATTTCTAATCGAAGTTCATTGATCTTGGAATCAGACCAAGGTGCTTCGGTTAAAAAGTGGTGTAATTGATGGTATTAAACTCCTACAGCATTAAAAGCCATCTGGGACAGGTTTTTTCTCTCACTTTCTCCCAATAATCCCCCTAAATAGTGCCTAAAACCTCTTTTTTGGGCTTTATGAGTAAACGCTTCATCGAATCGTTGACACCATTTTTCAAAACACGGGGGCATGGCCGCAGGGGTTGTCTCTTTCATTGGGTCTTACTTCGACGTGAAAGCTATGCTCGTAAATCATTATACTCTGTTTTACCCTTTTATTTTGTTTAAGTCCCGATAGGAGTCCTATATAGGGTTTATCAATAACTGGTTAGAGTCGATGGGCGGTATTAGCCGCCGCACCTCTCTGTTAGATCTGGACGTGCGCGTTTCCGTGCATCCAGCTCCCGATGTTCTTTGCCTTAGCTTTTGCGCATGTGCAAATAGTCGTGACAACTTTCATGAACAGCCATTAAGTTGTCTTTCCTATTGTTAGCACGATTTCCGTCTCTGTGATGAAGATGAATTCTTTCTTCACCTACGAGCTTTAACCCGCATGCTGCACATCTATGGTTCTGCTTTTTCAAGGCTTTAGAAGTTTCCCCGTCATAAAGTTTACTGTTACGTTCGCTCCAATAAATTAGGTTTCCGTCAAATGGTGATTTGTCTCCTTTTACGTTAACAAATCCATTTTCCTTATAACCTACATCTGGAAAAGCTTTCTTTATCAGCTTTTTCGCCGATGTTCTATTATGACTTGGTTCTTTAAGAAATACCTTATATGTTCTGTTGTCTAGTCTCCATAGGCTGAACCTCGAACCGTCCATTTTACTGAATCTATGGTAATTCCTCCAGCCTCTAACCAAAGGCCCAAGCAATTTGGCTTTTTCTTTGGAACCAATAGCCGAATTGTTAACAATAGCTTTTACTTTCTGGCGGAAGGATTTATAATTACTCTCTGATGGAGTACATCTAAACTTCCCGTTGTTTTGCACTTTGAAATGCCAACCAAGGAAATCAAAGCCATCTGTCGTAGCGGTCAGTTTGGTCTTTCTTTCACTTACATTCATTCCCCTTTCAGCTAGAAACTGTCGAATCTTTTCAAGTATCTCTTCAGCATTATCTTGAGGTTTTAATATTATGACCAGATCATCCGCATAACGAACTGATTGGTGAATTTCCTCAATACCATTCAATGCAATATTCGCTAATACTGGGCTTACGACGCCACCCTGCGGAGTTCCCTGTTCAGGAAACTCTGGATTGATTCCAGCCTTTAAGCAACGGAATAAATCTTCCTTTATGCTTTTAGGTGCTATGACTCTCTCCATTATCGCTGAGTGATTTATTCTATCAAAAGGTAGAGTCGAGGGCAGGTATTATCCCGCGCCCCTCTCTGTTAGATCCGTGCGTAAAACTTTCGCTTTACACGGCTCCCGATTCAATTAGGCTGTGCCTTTGCTCATGTGGACGTAATCATGGCATGACTCGTGTAGAGCCTCTAGATTGTTGTCTTTCCAGTTGTGGTGATTCCCATCCTTATGGTGCAAGTGTACTCGCTCCTCGGATATCATTTTTAATCCACATCTGGCACATGAATGGTTTTGCCGTTTTAAGACTTTAGAGGTTCTACCTTTGTAGAGTTTACTGTTACGTTCGCTCCAGTAGGTTAAATCGCCGTCGAATGGTGATTTATTTCCTTTGACATTGACGTGTTTATTTTCTCCGTAAGGAACTGTAGGAAAAGCCTTATCTAACAATTTCTTGCTAGTGTGGCGATTCTTTTTAGTTTCCCTATTAAATACCTTGAACGCTCTGTTTTGAATGTGATACAACGAAAATCGTGACCCGTCCATTTTACAGAAGCGGTGGTAATTCCGCCAACCCCTAACTACCGGGGCTAATTTCTCAGCCTTCGTGGTAGCACCATAGTTTGAGTTGTTGACGATAGATTTTACTTTCTGACGGAAGGCTTTGAAATTGTCCACTGAAGGGACGCATCTAAACTTTCCATTGCTCTGCACTTTGAAATGCCAGCCGAGAAAGTCGAATCCACTTGTCGTTGCGGTTAGCTTTGTCTTCTTTTCACTTACTTCTAATCCTCGTTCTGCCAAAAATCGACTAATTCGTCCAAGTACTTGCTCTGCATCGTCTTGTGGTCGAAGTATTAGTCGGGTAGGGCGGGGACATTGCTGTCCCTTTCCCCCCTAGAAACCG
>CALMVQ010000243.1 GCA_937873135.1 uncultured Scytonema sp.
GTCGCACAGATGATGGATAAATTCGCTACGAATTAATGCAACGCTGTACTTAGTGATTCCATATCGTTTGGGACGGAAGGACATAAGCTTGTTATTTATCAATCAAATTGTTAATAGTGACAATACCGAATTTATGCAAATCAACAATCACATAGCCCAACAAGCAGCAGAATTGCGATCGCAATATAATCTGGCATTACTTGATGCTTACCCTGGTTGCTGTAGCGCTTGCAAGTATTAGTAGTATCGAGCGTATTGGACGCCAAGAAGGACTACAAGAGGGTATTCAACAACGATTTAATGTTTTGGGAGCATTGAATGCCATCACTCATGAAATCATCACCGTTACTAATGAAACATACATTATGGAAACCTCAAATTTACGTACAAAGCTTTTATCAGAAATCAATCTCATTCCCGAAGACAAGCTGGAAGAATTATATAATTTTATTCATTATTTTCGAGTCGGTGTAGAGGCGTCTAAAGGTACGCCTGAAAAAATTATGCAGTTCGCTGGTTCCTGGAACGATATGTCAGATGAAACATTTGCTGACTTAAATCAAGAAATAATTGCACGTCGCCAGCAGGCTTTTTCGAGGAGAAGAAGCGATGAAACCAGCCTTGGTTGATACGAACATTTTATCCTTATTTTTCCGCAATCACCCCCTGGTGGTTGAAAAATTTAATGCATATATTAAATTTACCTCACATAACACAGTTTTGCCTCTAACTACAGACTCGACAACGATTTCTGGTGATATTTATGCCAGTTTAAGAAAGAAGGGGACACCAGTAGACGATATCGATATTCTCATCGCAGGAATCGCTATTGCTAACGATTTGATTCTTGTAACTAATAATCGGAGAGATTTTGAGAAAATTGACGGCTTAGAAATTGAAGACTGGAGTCATGGATAAGCATATTACCGATCCCACCAGCACCAGTGACGAGTACATCGGCTTACCCAGTGGTTTTCTGATTGCAGGCAGTCTAGACGATGCCGAAGGTGAATTATTGTATCGTAGAGGAGAAATTTACTGGGTGGCAATGGACCCAACTGTAGG
The DNA here is from genome assembly GCA_937873135.1 of uncultured Scytonema sp. Taxonomy (GTDB): domain Bacteria; phylum Cyanobacteriota; class Cyanobacteriia; order Cyanobacteriales; family Nostocaceae; genus Rhizonema. The sequence goes on from CALMVQ010000243.1 coordinate 1,066, forward strand.
GGGAGAGGTGAAGCGCTCTTAGTAACAAGGCTGCCGGATTTTTCAGTCTTTTGGTGAAACGGTAGCGATCGCAACGTAAAATTTGCTTAACTTACTATGCCTGATGCTGGCTGAACAATTTCTCTAATGACCTCAAAGAATGCCTGCAAAACCGATGATGTCTCATCTTGCTGCCAAACTGCTGCTAAATTCACCTTCGCAGGTGTACTGAGATTTTTGTAAACCACTCCCGTTCGGCAAATGTTACGAATCGAGGCAGGTGCTAAAGAGACTCCCATGCCTGCTGAGACTAAACCCAGAATCGTTTGTTTCTGGCTTGCTTGTTGAACAACTTTTGGGCTGAAGCCTGCTTGCTGAAACAGGCTGATACATTGATCGTAATATCCAGGTTCTAAATGACGCGGAACCAGAATAAACGGTTCATTAGCAAGTGCAGAGATTGCCAACTCTGGTTCTTTTGCTAGCAAATGCGTTTCTGGCAAAACCACCACCAACGGTTCTTGCAGAAGCAGTTCCACCAACAGAGATTTGTCATTTACAGGCGGAATCATTAAACCAAGTTGGATTTGTTTATTCTGAAGCGCCTGAATTTGAACACTCGTGGTCATTTCCTCTAAGTTAAGTTCGACTTGGGGAAAGCGTTCTCGAAACGTCTGAAGCACTTTTGGCAGCACGCTATAAGTCGCAAATCCAGAAAATCCTATTGATAGTCGTCCAATTTCTCCTCGTGCAGCTTGTCGCGCCTTCTCCATCGCCCGATCTGCTTGCAAAAGAAGTTGACGCGATTCCTCAAAAAATACTTTTCCTGCATCTGTAAGCCAAATGCGACGCTTGGTGCGATGGAACAAAGACACCCCCAACTCCGCTTCAAGTTGGTAAATCTGTTGACTGAGCGGTTGTTGAGTCATGTGAAGTCGTTCTGCGGCTCGACCAAAATGCAGTTCTTCAGCTACAGCTACAAAATACCGAAGGTGCCGGAGTTCCATTTGAATGTTTTAAGTGTTAATAGTGTACGAAAAATGTGTTGGACAGTGAAATGACTAGCTTCTATGGTAGAAGCTAAGCTTCTAAAAACTTCAAGCATTTTTACTAGTCATTGGTTTATGCACTCATTTACTACAACCGTCTTTGAAAAAGAACTCATTTCATTCGCAGGTACAGAAGAATACATTGTTCGAGGCGGACGACACCTCTTTCCATGGTTGCCAAAAGCTTTTGAAGGGATTCAGCAAATTGGAGTCATAGGTTGGTCATCTCAAGGCTCGGCTCAAGCCCAGAATCTCAGAGAGTCTCTAGCAGGAACTGCCATTAACGTCAAAGTAGGACTGCGAGAAAACTCTGCTTCAATAACTGCAGCACAGGAGGCAGGCTTTACCCAGACGAACAACACACTTGGAGAGATGTATGACGTAATAACTGAATCAGATTTGTCTATTCTGCTCATTTCAGATGCCGCACAGGCAGAGAATTATCAGCGTATATTTGCATCGATTCGTCCGGGAACAACTCTTGGTTTGTCTCATGGCTTTTTGCTTGGTTATCTCAAGTCTATCGGTGAGTCATTTCCCGAAAATATTAATGTAGTTGCAGTTTGCCCGAAAGGCATGGGACCATCTGTTAGAAGACTGTATGAGCAAGGTCGAGAAATTAATGGTGCTGGCATTAATGCTAAGTACCTGTGCAAAATTAATTTTATATTCACGTCGCCTGAAATACTTGTGAAACCGTGATTCCAGGTTCAAGAGATCTATAAATAATTTTGCATAACTACTTAGTTTCGCGATTCATCAAGATGTCACAGGCAATGCAACCGACTACGCATTAGGATGGTCGATAGCAATTGGTGCACCCGTCTCGTTTGAAACAACGCTTGAAGCGGAGTACAAGTCCGATCTTGTTGGGGAACGGGGTGTACTGTTGGGTGGTATTCATGGAATTGTTGAAAGTCTTTACCGTTGGTTTATCGGTCACGGAAATTCACCAGAACAGGCTTATATTAATTCAGTTGAATCGATTACAGGTCCAATTTCTGAACGGATCTCTAAAGATGGTATGTTAGCTGTTTATCAGTTGATGGACGAGCAAGAGCAGAATCTTTTTAAACAGGCTTACTCTGCTGCTTATCATCCACTATTTGAAATTCTCTGGGAAATCTATGATGAGGTTGAGTCTGGTAACGAAATTCGCAGTGCGATCGCCGCCACTGCTCGACATCAACGCTACCCGATGGGAAACTTTGATACAACTGAAATGTGGCGCGTTGGAACAACTGTCCGAGCAAACAGATCCGCAAATCAAATTCCGATTCATCCGATTACGGGTGGCATTTATAAGTACCTGTGCAAAATTAATTTTATATTCACGTCGCCTGAAATACTTGTGAAACCGTGATTCCAGGTTCAAGAGATATATAAATAATTTTGCATGAATACTTATTGCCGCAATTATGGCACAAACCGATTTGCTTAAAGAAAAAGGACATTCTTACTCAGAAATTGCGAATGAGTCAATCATTGAAAGTGTCGATTCGCTAAATCCCTACATGCATCATAAAGGAATGGCATTTATTAATAATTGTTCAACAAACGCACGGTTAGGAACAAGGAAATGGGCTTCCCGATTTGATTATATTTTGTGCCAACAAGCTTTAAGTTCTCTGGATAGCAAGACTCAGCCTAACGAAAAATTATTTAACCAGTTCTTGACAAGTGATATTCATCAGGTTCTGTCAGTTTGTGCAAGATTTCGTCCACCCGTAAGTATTTCAGTTCCTAATTATACCAATTCCTAAAAAGAGGCAACAGTAGGGGCGAACGGCTGTTCGCCCTTACAGAATATTTGATGTGTACCGAAGTTTTAGGGAATTGGTATTAGTATAATACCAACATCTATCAGGTGATGACGGTTGGTTTGTCCATTCCAGTCAGGGTATGAATTTGGGCAATCTCATCTGCGATCGCAATCAAATTTCCTAAAGCGTCTTGGGGATCGAAGTTGTGTTTTGCCGGATCGGGTTCGTAACTTTCCAGATATATCCTGACAGTTGCGCCCTGAGTGCCTGTACCGGATAGACGGAAAACAATCCGCGAACCATCGGTGAAGCCAATCCTTACGCCCTGCTTCTGGCTAATGCTACCATCAATAGGATCGGTATAGCTAAAGTCATCACTGTACTCCACCTGATATGAACCAAACTGCTTGCCTTTTAAACTCGGCATTGCCGAACGCAGATTTTCGATCAAAGTGTTAGCGCGATCGCTTGCAACTTCTTCATAGTCATGGCGGGAGTAGTAGTTGCGTCCATAAGTTTGCCAGTGTTCTTTCACAATCTCCTCAACTGACTGTTGTCGCACTGCTAAGATATTCAACCAAAACAATACTGCCCACAGTCCGTCTTTTTCGCGGATATGGTTGGAACCCGTACCGAAGCTTTCTTCACCACAGAGAGTCGCTTTATCAGCGTCTAGCAAATTCCCGAAAAACTTCCAGCCTGTGGGAGTCTCATAACAGTCAATACCTAGTTGTGCCGCCACCCGATCTGGTGCTTGACTTGTAGGCATAGAACGTGCTATGCCTGTAAGCCCGGAGCTATAACCAGGAACTAATTTAGCATTGGCCGCTAATATTGCTAGACTATCGCTAGGAGTCACGAAGAAATGACGACCTAGAATCATGTTGCGATCGCCATCCCCATCCGAAGCGGCACCAAAGTCAGGTGCATTCTCCCCAAATAGGATTTCCACAAGTTGATGGGCATAAACTAGGTTTGGATCGGGATGTCCACCGCCAAAATCCTCCAGGGGTGTCCCATTGATAACCGTGTTCTTTGGTGCGCCCAAACGTTCTTCAAAAATATTATGGGCATAGGAACCCGTAACGGCGTGTAGTGAGTCCATACACATGCGGAAGTGACCGTTCGTCAGAAGTTGGCGGATGCTGTTAAAATCAAACAGCGATTCCATGAGTTCTGCGTAGTCCGCTACGCAATCAATTACTTCTACCACCATGTTATCTAGCTTAGACTCTCCTAATTTGTCGAGATCAACATCAGGAGCTTCAAGAATTTTGTAGCTATTAAGGGATTGGCTAGAAGCATAAATAGCATCCGTCACCTTTTCCGGAGCCGGTCCGCCATTGCTAATGTTATATTTTATGCCAAAGTCACCTTCCGGACCACCAGGATTATGACTCGCAGATAGGATAATCCCACCAAAGGTATTGTACTTGCGAATAATACAAGAGGTTGCTGGGGTGGACAGAATACCAAACTGACCAACCATCACCCGACCAAAGCCACTTGCAGCAGCCATTTTCAGAATGATTTGAATTGCTTGGCGATTGTAGTAGCGACCATCGCCACCCACAACCAGAGTTTGCCCTTTATATCCTTGTAAGCTGTCAAACATAGACTGAACAAAATTTTCTAAATAATGAGGTTTCTGGAAGACAGTAACCTTCTTTCGCAGCCCGGATGTACCAGGTTTTTGGTCGTTAAACGGTTGAGTGGGTATAGTTTTGATAGCCATAGCAATGTCGGCAGGTGCTGAAACACATCATTCTGTATTATTTCATAAGTCCCGCAGCGGGAATTTGGCAACAGTGCGTCTTTAATACATAAATCGCAGTACACTGTGAAGCGCGATCGCCGACAAAATAAAACTAAATCATCATTTGTTATGACAGAAAAAGGACGCCTTGAAACTTGCACTACATGTCTTGACACAAATCTTTATTTTCTTTTCCATACCATTTAGCATTACTATTGTTCTATTCCTTCGCGCTCCATTAAGTTTTGTATTTGTGGTATTAGCAATGGAAGACTGTCTTGGATTGTATTCCAAAATATCTCCAAGTCCACTTGGAAATATTCGTGAGTCATAACATTTCGCAGATTTCCCATTAAACGCCAGGGGATCTCTGGATAACAAGATCTAATTTCAACAGGGATATTTTTGGTAGCTTCACCTATAATTACAAAGTCGTAAAGTACAGCTTTTGTAATTAACCGATTCGCCAAAAAGTCCTCATATTTCATGCCTGAGGTGCGTTCTAGGATTTCATTTACAGATATTAGTATGTCTTGAATACGAAGTGCAATTGCTCTTTTCTGATTTACGAGACTCAGGGTACAGCCTATGCCTTACCAGCCAATGTGGAGAACAACTTACTCAGAATTGGGCAGGAAGCATTAACCAATGCGATTAAATACGCTTGTGCCAGCGAAATTCGGGTTGAGTTAGTGTACAACGATACACAGTGTATCTTACGGGTTAAAGATGATGGACGGGGTTTTGGAGTGGGTAGCATTCCTTTGAGCGGTGGGTTTGGCTTATTAGGAATGAGCGAACGAGCAGAGCGCATTAGCGCACAATTAACGATTCAAAGCCAACCAGGTCAAGGAACAGAAATTATTGTCACTATCAACCCTTGAGTGAGAATTACAATGAGCCAATCCACTACGATTCGGGTGCTGATTGTTGACGACCATGCCATAGTCAGAAAGGGTCTAGCAACCATCATTAACCGCGCTCCAGAAATGACAGTGATCGCTCAAGCTGAAGATGGGCAACAGGCGATCGACGCGTTTCGAGAATACCAACCTGATGTCACACTAATGGATTTACGAATGCCCAAAATCGGAGGTGTTGAAGCCATTATGGCGATTTGTGCTGAATTTAAGCAGGCTCGGATTGCGGTACTCACAACCTACGATGGTGATGAAGATATCTATCGCGGTTTACAGGCGGGTGCTCAAGGCTATCTGCTTAAGGATGCTAAACCTGGCGAGCTTTTAAATGTGATTCGCGCCATTCATAATGGTCAGAAATACATTCCAAGAGAAGTGGGCGCAAAATTATGGCAGCGAATTAGCAATCCAGAACTGAGTGAACGAGAGTTGGAAGTGCTGCGTTTGATGGCACAAGGAATGGGTAATCAGGAAATTGGGACTGCTTTGAGTATTGGTGAAAGCACTGTCAAATCGCATGTGAATCGGATTTTGAGCAAACTGGGAGTGAGCGATGGCACACAAGCCGTGATTACTGCTGTTAAGCGTGGGATTGTCAGTTTGTAAGTGGGGGAAAAGGGGAAAGGGAGTGAACCTTTACCTTTTCCCCTTTAGATTGGCTTTAGACTCCAACTTTAGTTGGAGACAACCTTCGACTGCGAGATGGACAGGTTCATCCATCACTCGATTGTACAAAAATGTCAACTTCTAGTGGACGACTTCTCTAGGGTCAATTGTCTATATTGAATCCATAGCAATGTTGGTGGAGTTGGGTTGTGAGGCTTAAGTTTGCTTAATACAAACCGAAAGATGACTTACGACCGTGATAATCGTTCTCTATTCGTTCCGCCTTCAACCCAGGATCATATTCAAGGTGTACTGAATGCTGCTGTAGTCTTCGTCATGTATGGAGATTATGAATGTTTTCAAAGTGCCAACGTCTATCGATTGATTAAAGTTGCTCGACAGCAATTGAACGTTTCGTTTGGAGAAAACAATTTAGGTTTTATCTTCCGTCATTTTCCTCAGGTACAGATTCATCCACATGCTCAACGGGCAGCGGAAGCTGCGGAAGCAGCAGGGGCTCAAGGGCAGTTTTGGCAAATGCACTCTTATGCTATTCATCCATCAACAAGCGTTGGGAAATGGCTATCTAGTGGAGTATGCCAATCGTTCAGGACTTGATATTTCTCAATTTTTGCAGGATTTATCCCAGGGAGCGTATGTCAATCGTATCAATACGGACATCGAGGGTGGACTGCGAAGTGGAGTTACGACTGCACCCGCTTTGTTTATTAATGGAATTCGCTATCTTGATCGCCTTTCTGTTGAGCAGATAAAGGCAGCCATTGTTGCTGCAAATGATTAAGGTTTTTGGTGCTTATCCTAATAAGTATTTCATAACTTCTATACAGACAACAAGAACCAGAGATTTCAGCAATTTAGCAAGAATACAGAGGCGATCGCTTCGGATGGTTTTTACATGGAAAAAAGTTCAAAAATTGTTGCTGTGGTTATTTATTTACATTAAGTGTTGTCGTTGGGATATTAATGCATCCAACATCAGCCACCTCCAGGGAATTACCTCAAGCGTCCAACTCTAAACCTGTGATCGTTCTCGTTCATGGGGCTTTTGCTGACGGTACATCATGGCAACAGGTCATTCCATTGTTGGAGCAGGATGGCTACAGAGTGACCGCTGTGCAGATTCCGCTCACCTCGCTTGCTGATGATGTGGCAACGACGAAGCGGGTGATTGACGATCAGAAAGGTTCCATTGTAGTAGTTGGACATTCCTATGGTGGAAATGTGATCACGGGTGCGGCGGCTGGCAATCCACAGGTGAAAGCTCTGGTTTATGTTAATGCTTTCGCACCAGATGTCGGTGAAAAGACGAGTGATTTGAACTATTCAGAACAACTCTATGTGTTGGAAGGAGAGTTCACTGTCTGGGTTGGTAAGAATAAGGTTGTGCTAGGCGCAGGTAAAAGTGCCTTCATTCCGATGGGCACACCCCATGTTGTTGCTGCACTCAGCGATCAGCCAGCTCGTGGGTTAGTCGTTGCTGCGGGGCGAAGTTGGAGTCGGAGACACTTTAGAGTTGATGAGTCGAGATCCCAACAATATCACAGTTGCTGATATCACTCAGCTTTATGTTCGTGAGCAAAACAATCCAGAGTTACTGCATCGTGCAGCTCAACTGGAAGCGTTACCCGAAAACTGGCGGGACTACTTTCACAGAGCAGATCCGTCGTCAGGATGTGAGATAGATCAACCTGTCGTCAAACGGCATCATGTCACTTTTATTACTTACAAGGAGTAATACCATGACTACATATCGCACAGTTTCGATCAATGGTTTAGACATCTTCTACCGTGAAGCTGGTTCTCGTGATAATCCGACAATTCTGCTATTGCACGGCTTCCCAACTTCCTCTCATATGTTCCGCAATCTTATACCTGCCCTCGCTGATAAATTCCATCTCGTTGCTCCTGACTACCCTGGCTACGGCAACAGTTCGATGCCTACAGTAAATGAGTTTGATTACACGTTTGATCGCTTGGCTGAGATTGTGGAGAAATTCATTGCTGCAATCAATCTCAAAAAGTACAGCCTCTATGTGATGGATTATGGTGCACCCATTGGCTATCGAATTGCTGCTAAATATCCAGAGCGCGTGGTAACCGTTCAGGGGGGTAAAAGTGCGATCGCTAAACGCAACCAGAGATGAAGCGTGAATTTGAGACGAAGGACAGGCGATCGCGCTTTCATTGGGTAAGGGTTGAGAGGGGGTAAAAGTGAGAAAGAATGCTCATCGCAAGCGATCAACATACACTCCTCTTTCCACGATCTGTGTAAAGCAAACTCAAACCTTGCAACTAAATTGCTATCTATGTTTGCATGAATTCAATATATGCAATTGACTTTAACTTGTCGTCCACTCAGAGTTGAAACTTTTGCCCAATAAAGTGATTGATCAATCAGTCCATCTCAAAATGGAAGGTTGCCTCAAACTAAAGTTGAAATTTGGATTCCAACTTTAATACAACTTACTTACAAATTGACAATCCCTCGTTTAACAGCAATAATCGTAGAAACCATGTACATGATTTGCTTTGGGCAAGTCAAAGGCGTTACCATACCAAAGGGGATATTTTCGCGCCAGCAGAATTCGTATCTCAAATTTTTGGAGTTGTTGCTTGAGCGAGTCTTAGTCAAGTCAATCCGTTGTCCTTAAGTAGTTTTTGCAACACAACCCATGATATTCATCGGGAGAGAGTTCAATGATTGCCCTAGCCGGAGTTGCCATCCAAAGCAAAATCTATGAGAGTTCAGCATCTCTGGTGTATCGGGGTATCAGAGTGCCAGATCAGCGAGCGATCATCGTAAAAATGCTCAAGCAAGATTATCCCTCACCTCAAGAGTTGACCCGCTACAGACAGGAATATGAAATTACCCGTTCTCTCAACCTCCAAGGAGTGGTCAAGGCATACAACCAGCAGGACTATCAACGCACTCTCGTCATTGTCTTAGAAGACTTTGGCGGCGAATCACTAGAGCGATGGATGCAGCAGCGACCAGAATCCTTCTGCCCCATGCCCATACCTGCTTTTTTGCAGCTTGCGATCAACCTGACAAACATTCTGGGCAAAATCCATGCCGCCAATGTCATTCACAAGGATATTAACCCTGGAAACATCGTTCTCAATCCGGATACTGGCGTTGTTAAAATTATTGACTTCGGAATTGCCACCCAATTTAACCGCACCAATCCAACGTTCAAAAGCCCTCATGTTTTAGAAGGGACACTCGCCTACGTGTCTCCAGAGCAAACAGGGCGGATGAACCGTTTGCTCGATTATCGCAGCGATTTTTACTCGCTTGGTGTAACGTTCTATGAACTGCTAACCGGACAGTTGCCGTTTGCAACAACGGATATACTTGAGCTAGTCCATAGTCATATTGCCAAACAACCAGTACCGCCGCATCAGGTGAATGCAACGATTCCCAAAGCAGTTTCAGATATGATTCTAAAACTGATGGCGAAAAATGCGGAAGATCGCTATCAAAGTGCTTGGGGAATCAAAACGGATTTAGAAATCTGTGCTCAACAATTAGATACCATCGGTCAGATTGATAGCATTCAACTGGGAATGCAAGATGTTTGTGACCAGTTTCAAATTCCTCAAAAGCTGTATGGACGGGATCAGGAAGTTGCCATGTTACTGGCAGCGTTTGATCGCGTAGCGTATCCGGAGGACAATCACGTCGCTTGTTTACAAAACAATTCAGAAACGACTTCAGAAGGAGAACAAACGGGCAAGCCAACATTACCAGTCAAAATGATGCTGGTCTGTGGCTATGCTGGAGCTGGCAAATCAGCACTAGTGCAGGAACTCTACAAGCCAATCACCCAAAAGCGTGGTTACTTTATCTCTGGTAAGTTTGACCAATTAGGGCGCAATATTCCCTACAGCGCTATTGTGGATGCCCTGCGAAAATTGGTGCAGCAATTGCTTGGTGAACCCGACGAACAGGTGCAGCAATGGCGATCGCGTCTTCTAACGGCTTTGGGAAGCAACGGACAACTCATCATTGATGTGATCCCAGAAGTTGAGTTAATTATTGGTAAACAACCGCCGGTACCGTCCGTTGGAGCCACCCAAGCTCAAAATCGCTTTAATCGAATCTTTCAGAATTTTGTGCGGGTATTTTGTTCTCCTGAACATCCCCTTGTGATCTTCTTAGATGATCTACAGTGGGTAGACTCAGCAACACTCAAGTTAATCGAGCTGATGCTGCTTGATGAGCAAACCCAATTCTTATTTTTGATTGGCGCGTATCGAGATAATGAAGTAACTCCAACCCATCCACTAGTATTAATGCTGGAGGGATTGCGAAAAATCGGGGCAGTGCTTGGGGAGATTGTCCTGGCACCCTTAACGCTCTTGCCGTTGAGCCAGTTGATTGCCGAGACGCTGCATCGGGATATAGACACCGTTCGTTCCTTAGCCCAGTTAGTACTGTGTAAAACTGAGGGCAATCCTTTCTTTGTCAACGAATTTTTGCGAATGCTGCATAGCGAAAATCTGTTGACATTTAATGCACAACACTATCACTGGGAGTGGGACATTGCTCAGATTCAAGCCCAAGATATTACCGATAATGTTGTGGAGTTGATGCTCCTCAAGTTGAAGAAACTGCCAGAAGCCACACAGCAAATTCTCTGCTTAGCCGCTTGTATTGGGGCTGAATTTGATTTAGATACGTTATCGATTGTTTGTGAGAAATCACCTCAAGCAGTTTCTTTAGATTTACTGGCAGCAATACAAGGTGGATTAATTCAACCCTTATCTGAATTAGACGAGGACTTGTTAGTTCAAGAGTATAAGTTCTTGCACGATCGCGTGCAGCAAGCAGCATATGCCTTGATCGATGAGTCGCACAAACAAATTGTTCATTTACAAATCGGTCGCAATCTCCTCGAAAAAATTTTACCGGAGCGAATATCAGAGCGGCTGTTTGAAATTGTGGATCATCTTAATCATGGGATTGAGCTTGTCACCGAGGAAGCTCAACGAAATGAAATTGCCAAATTGAATTTGATGGCGGGTCAGAAAGCAAAAGGGGCGATCGCCTATAGTGTAGCGAAAAGCTATTTAGCTACAGCAAGAGTTTGGCTAGCAGCTTTTAGCTGGCAAACAAATTATGACCTGACTTTAGAGTTATATACAGAAACAACGGAAGTTGCGTATTTGTTTGGTGAGTTTGAGCAGGTAGAATTCTGGGTAGCGATCATTTTACAAGAAGCTAAAACTGTTCTCGACACCGTAAAAGTTTACGATGTCAAAATTCAAACCGACATCGCGTACAACCAGCCATTGAAAGCTATTAATACTGGATTGCAAGTTTTGCAGCAACTAGGGATCAGTTTTTCCGAAAAGTTAAGTCAGTCAGATATTTGCCTTGAACTAGACACAATCACATCCCTCTTGAGTGAGAAATCGATCTGCGACTTTATCTATTTGCCCCAAATGACCAACCCGGACAAGTTGGCGGCAATGCGAATCCTATCAAGTATCACGATTGCTGCCTATATGGCCGCTCCTGATTTGATGCCCCTACTTGTGTCTAAACAAGTCAACTTATCAATCCAATACGGCAATGCATTTGTGTCTCCCTTTGCATATGCTACCTATGGATTCATTCTTTGTGGAATGGTCGGAGACATTGAGGCTGGCTACGAGTTTGGACAGCTTGCTCTAAAGCTGTTATCACAGCCGAAAACCCATTCACTCAAAGCTCGGACATTGTTGTTCTTAAATAACTTCATCAAGCACTGGAAAGAACATGCTAGAGAATCACTGGAGCCATTACTAGAAGCTTATCAAAGTGGATTGGAAACTGGGGATTTAGAGTCTGCTGCCTATTGCGCTTATGCTTACTGCTTTCAATTCTATGCCAACGGAAAGGAACTTGTGGAGGTTGAACGCAAGATGGCGACATATGGTGAAGCAATCCGTCAAATCAAACAGGAAACAGCACTCATCTGGACTCAAATATTTCATCAGGTTGTCTTAAATTTAATGGGATGCTCAATCAATCCAACCCGTCTCATTGGCGAATCCTACAATGAAGAAAATGTATTGCCACAACATGAAGCAGCAAACGATGGAACTGCAATCATTGTATATTTCAACAAACTTTTCCTATGTTATCTATTTTCTGAGTATGCTCAGGCAGTTGAAAACTTAGTCTTAGCAGAAAGTTATTTGTTCCTCGTTACAGCGACACCCAGAGAGCCTCCGTACTACTTCTATGGCTCTCTGGCAAGACTCGCAACCTATCCCCCAAGCAGCACTCAAGCACAGGAGGAAATTCTTGAAAAAGTTGCGCTTAGTCAGGAGAAAATGAAACAATGGGCACGTTATGCGCCGATGAATTATTTGCATAAATATCATTTGGTGCAAGCGGAGATTGCACAAGTTTTGGGTCAGTTGCTTGAGGCAGAGGAATTCTACGAACAAGCAATTCAAGGAGCCAGGGAAAATGGATATATCCAAGAAGAAGCATTAGCCTATGAATTAACTGCCAAATTTTACCTATCTCGCGGTAGAGAAAAGATTGCCCAAACCTACATGAAAGAAGCTCACTACTGCTACGAACGCTGGGGAGCGACTGCGAAGGTCAAAGATTTAGAAACTCGGTATCCGCAGCTCTTTCCTCAGCCGTCGGGCATGGCTGACACACCAAACCGCACAACTTCTAAAACCACCTCTAATAGTTCAGGCATCGCTTTCGATTTAGCAGCAGTGATGAAAGCATCATAAGCGATCTCCAGTGAAATTGAACTGGAGGCGTTGCTCAGTTCTTTGATGCAGATCTTAATCGAGAATGCTGGCGCACAAACCGGATTCTTGATTTTGGAAAACTCAGGAGAATGGATGATTGAGGCTGGTTGTGAACTCAATGATGGTGAGAAGGTCTGTACTACGCAAGTGTTGCAATCGATTCCAATGGCAAATCGCTTACCTAAATCAATGATTGAGTATGTGATCCGGACTCATGAATCTGTCATCCTCAATGATGCCACCCGTGAAGGTAATTTCATCAACGAGCCATACATTCGACACAACCAAACTCAATCGATCTTCTGTTTGCCGCTGCTCAATCAGAGTAAGCTGGTGGGCGTGTTGTATCTAGAAAATCAATTAGCGGCTGGGGCATTTACACCAGAGCGATTCTCCGAAGGAGACGCTACGCGAACGCAAGTTTTACATCTGTTATCAACTCAAGCAGCCATTGCCATCGAAAATGCGCGTCTCTATTCTAATTTAGAAATTAAAGTAGAGGAACGAACGCAAGAACTCTCACAAGCCCTCAAGCATCTTAAATCTACTCAGGAAGAACTGCTTCAATCAGAAAAAATGGCAGCACTGGGACAACTGGTGGCTGGGGTGGCTCATGAAATCAATACCCCGCTAGGAGCTATTCGCTCCTCAATAGAGAATATTGCCAATTTCTTAATTGAAAACTTAGAACAGTTACCTACATTTTTCCAACAGCTTACAAAACAGCGCCAGCAGGATTTCTTTGCTCTACTGCAAAAATCAACTCCACAAACGACTTTCTTATCTAGTAAAGAAAAACGTCAATTAAAAAAAGATTTGAAGCGTCAACTAGAGTCCCAGTCAATTGACAATGCCGATAGCCTTGCCAGTACCCTGGTAAATATCGGCGTGTGCGATGATATTCAACCCTTTTTGCCATTGTTAAAAGCTCCAGATGCCCAAAAGTTTTTGAAAACCACTTACGATTTTGCTAGCGTTTGGAAAAGCACCAAAACCATTGCTACCGCCACAGAGCGTGCCGCAAAAGTCGTGTTTGCCTTGAAAACCTATGCTCATTACGACCAATCTGGGGAAAAAGTACAAGTAAATATCACCGAGGGAATTGAGACTGTACTAACCCTTTATCACAACCAACTCAAACACGGCGTAAAAGTGATTAGAAACTATAGTGAAGTGTCCCCGATTTTGTGCTATCCTGATGAACTAAATCAAGTTTGGGTAAATCTGATTCACAATGCCTTGCAAGCGATGGACTACAAGGGAAGCTTGAGGATTGATGTGACGCGACAAGAGCCTTTTGTGCTGGTTAGCATTACCGATAGTGGTGAGGGTATACCTCCTGAGATTATCCCAAAAATCTTTGAGCCATTCTTTACTACTAAACCTGCTGGTGAAGGTAGTGGCTTGGGATTAAATATAGTCAAAAGAATTATGGAAAAACATCAAGGAAAAATTTCGGTGGAGTCGAGAACCGGTGAAACCAGATTTACTGTGTCCTTACCTGTATATAAGTAAGGTTTGCAATTGGTGTAGGTACATCACAGAGATAGAGCCAGGACTTACGTTATTGATAAAAATATTGATAAAAATAAAAATCCTACGATGTGCATCAATCCCTGTTTTTTTAGGTATTCTTCGATAAATTTAACTTGAGGTGCTAGTTATGATTTCCATACCTCACATTACGGTTACTGCCAAAATCTACGAAAGCGCCAATTCCGTTGTTTATCGAGGCATTCAAGAACAAGATAACACAGCCGTCATCCTCAAGATGCTCAAGGAAGACTATCCCACCCCATCAGAACTCACACGCTACAAACAGGAATATGAAATTACCCGTTCCCTGAATCTCAGTGGGGTGATTAAGGCTTACAATTTACAAGAATATCAAAGAACCCTAGTTATCATCCTAGAGGATTTTGGCGGGGAGTCCTTAGAAAAATTGATCCAGGAGTCGCCATTCGGGTATAACCCAATGCCCTTACCAGAATTTCTGGGCATTGCCCTCAAAATCACAGACATTTTAGGTCAGGTTCACGCCGCGAATATTATCCACAAAGACATTAACCCAGGCAACATCGTCAGCAATCCAGAAACCGGGATTATCAAAATCATTGACTTTGGCATTTCTACCCAATTGACCCGCACTAATCCTAGTTTTAAGAATCCCAATATTTTAGAAGGCACTTTAGCTTATATGTCGCCGGAGCAAACGGGAAGGATGAACCGAATGCTGGATTATCGCACAGACTTCTACTCCCTCGGCGTTACCTTTTATAAATTGCTCACTGGACAACTGCCTTTTGTGACTAATGATGTGCTGGAATTAGTGCATTGTCATATTGCCAAACAGCCCGTTTCACCCCATCAGGTGAATTCAAAGATTCCCGAAGTCGTTTCAGGCATTGTCATGAAGTTGATGGCAAAAAATGCTGAGGAGCGATACCAAAGTGCCTGGGGAATCAAAGCTGATTTGTCAGAATGTTTAGCCCAATTACAAACATCAAGAACTATCTCAGAATTTCCTCTGGGGACTCAAGATATTTCTGACAAGTTTCAAATCCCGCAGAAACTTTACGGGCGTGAGGCGGAAGTTGAAACATTACTGGCTGCATTTGAGCGAGTAGCAGCAGGGAGGAGTGCTCGAGAAGGACAGAGGCAGACAAGTCAAAATTCCCGAATTGAAATGATGCTAGTTGCAGGTTATTCCGGTATTGGTAAGTCAGCACTAGTGCAAGAAATTTATAAGCCCATTACCCAAAAGCGCGGCTATTTTATTTCTGGGAAATTTGACCAATTTCAGCGGAATATTCCTTATAGTGCTATAGTCAGTGCCTTTGCTGGATTGCTGCGGCAACTGCTAAGTGAAAGTGAAGCACAACTGCAACAATGGCAAAAAAAAATTCTCGCGGCTTTGGGGTTTAACGGTAAAGTCATTATTGATGTCATTCCTGAAGTTGAACTTATTATCGGCAAACAGCCAGTTGTGCCAGAAGTTGGATCAACCGAATCTCAAAACCGTTTTAATATAGTCTTTCAAAACTTTATAAGGGTGTTCTGTAGGAACGAGCATCCTTTGGTCATCTTTCTGGACGATTTGCAGTGGGTAGACTCGGCGACTCTCAAGTTAATTCAGTTGATGATGACGGATAGCAAGTCGCAATACCTTTTCCTGATTGGAGCGTATCGGGATAACGAAGTTATCCCAAATCATCCATTGATGATGACGCTTGAAGGACTAAGAAAAGAAGGGGTAGATATCAAGCAGATTACGTTAGCACCTTTAAAACAAGAGCATATAAGTCACCTAATTGCCGATACATTATATAGTGACACTAGTACGAGTTTACCCTTGGCTGAGTTGCTGTTGCGTAAAACTGGTGGTAATCCTTTCTTTGTGAATGAGTTTCTAAAAACCCTTTATGCGGAAAAGCTTATTACCTTTAACCTCCCTGAGAATTTGCAACTTGAGTTTGAGATTAATAATCGACAATCCAAGTCGCTGGTTAGGTTTCACGGAGAGTTTCCGGAGGAAAAACGCAAACGCTCGCTCCAAAGTCGAAAATGGTATTGGGATCTGGCTCAAATCGAAGCAAAAGACATCACCGACAATGTGGTGGAGTTGATGATTAGCAAGTTGAAAAAACTGCCAGATGCTACGCAGCAGGTTTTACGATTAGCAGCTTGTGTAGGCGCTGAATTTGACTTAAAAACCCTTTCAATTCTCTGTGAAAAATCGCCTAGAGAAACGTTCCTAGACTTAGCAATGGCACTTAATTCAGGGTTAATTTCGCCTAGATCAGAGTTAGATGAAGAACTATTAATTCAAAATTCTAAATTCCTGCACGACCGGGTACAGCAAGCTGCTTATGCCTTGGTTGAGGAGTCGCAAAACCAAGAAATTCACTTACAAATTGGTAATTTACTATTACATAATACTCAACCGGAAACATTATTAGACAAGATATTTAAAATAGCCGATCATCTGAATCTTGGTATTAAACTTGTTACTGAGCAAGACAAACGAGATGAAATAGCCAAATTAAATTTGATGGCAGGTCAGAAAGCAAAAGCCGCTACAGCTTATGATGCTGCCAAAAGATATTTAACTACAGCGAGAGAATTGCTACCGCTTAATAGTTGGCAACGTCAGTATGACCTCACTTTGGCTTTACATGAGTCAGCCGCAGAAGCAGCGTACCTGTGCGGTCATTTCAATGAGATGGAGAAATGGACAACGGTTGTCCTGCAACAAGCAAAAACTATTCTAGACAAAGTGAAAGCTTATGAGATTAAAATTCAAACCTGCATGGCGCAAAGCCAGCCATTGAAAGCAATCAATACTGCGTTGCAAGTTTTGCAGCAACTGGGGATCAGTTTTCCTGAAACGCCCAGTCAGTCGGATATATACCTTGAACTAGACACAATCACATCCCTCTTGAGTAATAAACCGATCAGCTACTTGATCCATTTGCCAGAAATGACCGAGCCGAAGCAGTTGGCGGCTATGCGCATACTATCAAGCATAACGATTGCCGCCCAAATTGCTGCTCCTGATTTGGTGCCTCTACTTGCCTCTAAACAGGTCAACTTGTCAATCCAATATGGCAATGCTTTTGTGTCTCCCTGTGCCTATGCTACCTTTGGGTTCATTCTTTGTGGGATGGTAGGAAACATTGAGTCGGGCTACGAGTTTGGACAGCTTGCTCTAAGGCTGTTGTCACAGCCGAATACCCATGCACTCAGAGCTAGAACATTGCTGTTCGTAAATCTCTTCATCATCCATTGGAAAGAACATGTTAGAGAAATATTGCAGCCATTCCTAGAAGGCTATCAAAGCGGGCTAGAAACTGGAGATTTAGAGTTTGCCGCCTATTGCGCTCAAGCTTACTGTTCTCAATCCTTTCGCGTCGGAAAGGGACTCGTGGAACTTGAACGCGAGATAAAAACATACAATGAGGCAATCCGTCAACTCAAACGGGAAGCAGTACTCACCTGGCAGCAGATATTTCAGCAATCTGTCTCAAATTTGATAGGATGCTCAATCAATCCCTACCGTCTAGTCGGTGAATTCTACAATGAGGAGAGTAGACTACCACAACACAAAGCAGTAAATGATGGAACCGCAATCTTTCTGGTACATTTCAACAAACTTTTCCTATGCTATCTATTCTCTGAGTATGCTCAGGCAGTTGAAAACTCGGCCATAGCGGAAAGTTATTTGAGCAGCGTTACACCGACACCTTTTGTTCCTTTGTACTACCTCTATGATTCTCTGGCACAACTCGCAACATACCCCGAAAGCAGTGCTCAAGCGCAGTCGGAAATCCTCAAAAAAGTTGCCCTTAGCCAGGAGAAAATGAAGCAATGGGCACATTATGCGCCCATGAATTATTTGCATAAATATCACTTGGTGCAAGCAGAGACCACACGAGTTTTGGATCAATTGCTTGAGGCAGAAGAATTCTACGAACAAGCAATTCAAGGTGCACAAGACAATGACTATCTTCAAGAAGAAGCATTAGCTTATGAATTAGCTGCCAAATTTTACCTATCTCGTGGTAGAGGAAAGATTGCCCAAACTTACATGAAGGAAGCACATTACTGCTACGATCGCTGGGGAGCGACTGCGAAGGTCAAAGATTTAGAAACTCGATATCCGCAGCTATTTCCTCAATCCTCAGGCATGGCTGACACGCCAATCCACACAACTTCTGGAACCACCTCTAGTAACTCAGACAGCGCTTTAGATTTAGCTACGGTGATGAAAGCATCCCAAGCAATTTCTGGTGAAATTTTTCTCGATAAGTTACTCGGTTCCTTGATGAAGATCTTAATTGAAAATGCCGGGGCGCAAACAGGCTTTCTCATTTTAGACAAAGCAGGAAAATTGGTAATTGAAGCTTCTGGCGAGGTAAATTCTGACACTGTATCTGGTAACTGTAGCCTTATAAACGTGTTGCAGTCAATTCCCATTGACAACCGTGTACCTGCATCAATCATCAACTATGTCGTCCGTACCAAAGAAAGTATGGTCTTGAATGATGCAACTCGTGAGGGTAATTTTACACTTGCTCCTTATATCAAAGAGCATCAGACCAAATCTATTTTATGTGTGCCACTTGTCAATCAAGGTCATTTGGGTGGCGTTGTCTATTTTGAGAATAATCTGATAACAAATGCCTTTACCCCTGCTAGGTTAGAAGTCTTAAAACTTTTATCATCTCAAGCGGCAATATCAATTGAAAATGCTCGTCTTTATGCCGATTTAGAATCAGCCAACACCACCCTAGAAGCAAAAGTAGAACAGCGAACGCTGGAATTACAGGAAAAAAATCTGCATCTACAGAAAGCCGAAGATACCGCACAATCTGCTAACCGTGCCAAGAGCGAATTCTTGGCCAACATGAACCATGAACTGAGAACACCGCTCAACGGCATTTTGGGTTATACTCAAATCCTTAAACGAGACAAAAGTTTAATCGCTTCGCAAAAAGATAGTCTTAACATTATTTACCAGTGCGGCAACCACCTACTCAACCTTATTAATGACATTTTAGACCTATCTAAAATTGAAGCCCGGAAAATGGAACTTTACTCAAGTGATTTTCGTTTTCCGAAATTTCTCAAAGAAATTACTGAAATTTGCCACATTCGGGCGAAAGAAAAAGGAATTTTCTTGATTTATGAGCCTCTCACCCCACTGCCTATGGGTGTTAAAGGCGATGAGAAGCGGTTGCGACAAGTGTTGATTAATTTACTCAGTAATGCTGTCAAATTTACCGATATCGGCGGAGTAACTTTCAAAGTTGGGTATTATGACGGCAAAATGAGATTTCAGGTAGAAGATACAGGCATTGGTATAGCAACTGAGCAATTAGAAAAAATATTTTTGCCCTTTCAGCAGGTGCTAAATCACAGTCGCAAAATTGAAGGAACAGGATTGGGACTGACAATTAGCCGTCAATTAGTTCAGATGATGGGCGGCGAATTGAAGGTAAAGAGTACTTTAGGAAAAGGAAGCGTTTTCTTCTTTGACTTAGATTTGCCGGAAGTTGAGCAACCGACTCATATTAACCAAGGAGAACAAGGTACAATTATTGGTTACAAAGGTGAAGGGCGCAAAGTTTTGGTAGCAGACGATAAATTGGAAAATCGCTCGGTTCTAGTTGGTATGCTGCAACCTTTAGGATTTAAAATTGTCTCAGCAACGGATGGTCAGGATTGTTTAAATAAGGCGCGTGAGTTAAAACCTGATGTTATTTTGATGGACTTGAAAATGCCGATAATGAGCGGCTTAGAAGCTACCTATCAGATTCGGCAGTTGCAACTCAATGTGGTGGTGATTGCTACCTCGAGCAGCGTTTTTGATTTCGAGCAACAAAAAAGTTTTGAGGCAGGTTGCAATGATTTTCTCCCTAAACCCATACAGTTAAAGGAGCTTTTAGAAAAGTTACAACTATACTTGAAACTAGAATGGATTTATCAGGAGAGTAATGCCGCTCAAGTGACTAACTCCCTTGCAACACAAAGATTGGAAACAAAACCTCTGGTTGCACCGCCACCAGAGGAAATCGCTGTCCTGTTTGAGCTAGCAGTCATCGGCGACCTTAGAGGTATTGTTAAGCGAGCTGAACATCTGGAATTGAATGAAAATTTGATACCATTTGCCTCTCATCTGCGTCAATTAGCCAAAGGTTTTAAAGAGCTACAACTCCAGGAATTTATCAAACAATATAGGAGAGAGTAAATGACTGGAGTCGCCAATGAAAAAGGTATTGTTTTAATAGTAGATGACACGCCTGCTAGTTTAGGAATACTCTTTGAATTGTTGTCTGACTCTGGCTTCAAAGTCTTGGTAGCTGAAAATGGCGAAAGTTCTCTTAACAAAGTTAAATATGCTCTTCCCGATCTCATTCTCTTAGACGTACTTATGCCAGGAATAGATGGGTTTGAAACTTGTCGCCGCTTGAGATCATCGCCACCAACTCAAGACATCCCAGTGATTTTTATGACCGCGCTTTCTGAAACGGTGGATAAGGTTAGAGGTTTAAGTTTCGGGGCGGTGGATTACATTACTAAGCCGGTAGATGCTGAAGAGGTTTTAGCCCGTGTTACGGTTCACTTAAGCCTACGACACATGACCAAGAGACTAAAAGAGCAGAATGAGCGTCTAGAACAGGAGATTAAAGAACGCGATCGCGCGGAGTCAGCCCTCAGACAACTGACATTGGAGTTAGAAAGACGGGTGGAGGAAAGAACTGCTGAAATTTCCCATTCTAATCAACTGCTCGCCCAATCGAATCAAATGCTACAACAGGAAATTGCAGAACGCCTGCAAGCAGAAGCCGAATTGGAGCGATCGCGTTCTTCACTGCAAACCAAAGCTCAATTGCTAGAACAAGCTTTGAGCGAACTCCAACGCACTCAGGCTCAAATAATTCAATCCGAAAAAATGACTGCCCTAGGACAACTGATTGCTGGGGTGGCTCATGAAGTGAATAACCCAGTGGGCGCAATTCGCTCATCTGTAGTGAATATTTCCGAATTCTTGAGCGAAAACCTAAAACAGTTACCCGAATTTTTCCAAGGACTCTCAAGAGAACGTCAGCAGGATTTTTTTGCTCTTCTGCAAAAGTCAACTCAACAAACCCCCTCCTTATCTAGCAAAGAAAAACGTCAATTTAAACGAGAGTTGCAGCATCAACTAAAGTTGCAGTCGATTGAAAATGCCGATAGCCTTGCCAGTACCCTGGTAAATATCGGCGTGTATGATGATATTCAACCCTTTTTGCGATTGTTAAATGACCCAGACAGCGAAAATATCTTAAAAACCGCCTATCAATTTGCCACAGTACAGAAAAGCACGATAACCATCGCCACTGCCACAGAAAAAGCGACCAAAATCGTATCTGCCCTAAAAACCTATGCTCGCTATGACCATTCTGGGTCAAAAGTACAGGCAAATATCATTGAGGGAATTGAGACAGTATTAATACTCTATCATAACCAAATTAAACACGGGGTGGAAGTCATTAGAAACTATGGTGAATCGCCCTCGATCTGCTGCTATCCTGATGAACTCAACCAAGTTTGGACAAATCTCATCCACAATGCTCTGCAAGCGATGAACAACAAGGGAACCTTAACGATTGATGTGACACGGCAAGCTGAGAATTTGCTCCTTAGCATCACCGACAATGGCAAAGGTATCCCTCCTGAGATTATGCCGAGAATCTTTGAGCCATTCTTTACTACAAAACCTCCTGGGGAAGGCAGTGGTTTGGGATTGGATATCGTCAAGAATATTGTTGCAAAACATCAAGGAAAAATTGAAGTATCCTCGAAGCCTGGTAAAACTGTATTTAACGTATCATTGCCCATCAATTTAAACCAGGAAACTAGGAATGTCTAAGTCAGCGATTTTATGTGTTGATGATGAGACAGTGGTATTAGATAGTCTTGAGCTAGAACTCCGAAGAGCCTTTGATGATCTTTACCTGTATGAATTTGCTGAAAGTGCTGAAGAAGCCCTGGAACTCCTTCAGGAACTAATAGAGGATGGGATAGAAATCATAGTCATTGTCTCTGATTGGTTAATGCCCGGTATGAAGGGAGATGAATTTCTCATAGTTATTCATAGAGAATATCCAAACATTATTACAATAATGCTAACAGGACAAGCTAATAAAGAAGCAATTGAACGGGCTATAACTCAAGCTAACCTATATGCATATTTGC
The DNA here is from genome assembly GCA_937873135.1 of uncultured Scytonema sp. GTDB lineage: Bacteria > Cyanobacteriota > Cyanobacteriia > Cyanobacteriales > Nostocaceae > Rhizonema. The sequence continues at coordinate 23,666 of CALMVQ010000243.1, forward strand.
CAAAACCTTGGAATAGTAAGAAACTCATTGAAATCATTAAGTCTGGCATAGCACAAAATGAGTGACTAAATCTTATGAACAAACCTGTCATTATATGTGTTGATGACGAACAAACAATCCTTGATAGTCTGGAAGTAGAGCTGCAAAAAGCCCTAGGAGATGAATATCTCATTGAAACGGCTCAATCCAGTGAAGAAGCGCTACAGTTAATATCACAATTGCAAGAAGAACAGTGTGAAGTTCCTCTGGTCATTGCCGATTACTTCATGCCCAATATTAAAGGCGATGAATTATTAAAGCGTATTCATACCATCTCGCCCAAAACCCTGAAAATTATGCTGACAGGGCAAGCCAGTCTAGAAGCAGTGGGTAATGCAATCAAGTATGCCAAATTATATCGTTATATTGCCAAACCTTGGGAAACTGAAGACCTAAGATTAACAGTAATTGAAGCAGTTAACAGCTATCTTCAGGATAAAAAGTTAGCTCAACAAAATGCCCAACTACAGCAAATGAATCAGGAGCTAGCAAATTTAAATTGCGAGCAAGCTGCACTGATTGCAAAACTTCAAGAAAATGAGAGCCGCTTGATACAGTTTTTGGAAGCGATGCCACTGGGTGTGGGAGTGTTGGATGCAGAAGGCAAACCTTACTATATTAATCAGAAGGCAAAAAAGATATTTGGCAAAGAAGTCATGTGGGATGCCACTACCGAGCAATTGTCAGAAATTTACCAAGTCTATAAAGCAGGGACTCATCAGGAGTATCCTCTAGAAAACTTGCCTCTCGTGCAGGCGTTAAAGGGCAAGAGTGCAACAGCTAATGATATAGAAGTTCATCAAGGCGGCAAGATTCTCGCTTTAGAGACTCGGGCAACGCCTATCTATGATGCTCAAGGTAAGATCACCTATGCGATCGACGCCCTTGAGGACATCACAGAACGCAAACAGGCTGAAAAACTCTTGGCAGATTATAATCGGACTTTAGAAAAGCAAGTCGCTGAGCGGACTTTGGAACTGCGCCAGCAGAAAGAACTTCTGCAAACGATCTTTGACCACATCCCCGTTATGGTGGTTCTTTATGATGCAAAAGGTCACATTCAATTAGTCAACCGGGAATTAGAACGCGTCCTGGGTTGGTCTGATTCCAAATTAGAACACCTTGACCAATTAGCAGAATCTCATTTTGACCTGGAGTATCGCCAACAGATTGCAGAACACGCGATCGCCGCCACTGGGAAATGGCAGGACTTCAAAATTAGGACTCAAGACGGTAGCTATGTAGAGACTTCCTGGGCAGGTATTCACCTAAGTCACGGTATGAGTATCAGTATTGGGCAGGACATTACTGTTCGCAAACACGCAGAAGCTGCGTCTGTTTTGGAAGAACGTAACCGCATGGCACGGGAAATTCACGACATTTTAGCGCAAGCCTTTACTGGTATCATACTGCATATCCAAGCAGCGACACAAGTGTTAACAGATGATTTAGAAGCGACACAAGCACATCTAGAAATGATTGATGAATTAGCACGAACCGGACTTGCTGAGGCTCGTCGGTCGGTAGCAGCACTCCGTCCCCAGCTTTTGGAGGAGGGCGATTTACATAGTGCCCTTCATTGCCTCGTAACTCAAATGAGAGCTGCTACCGATACAGCACTTTGTTACGAGATTAAAGGTACAGCCTATCCCTTACCCGTGGAAGTTGAGAGTAACTTACTACGTATGGGACAGGAAGCTTTGACTAATGCCATTAAACATGCTAATGCTGACGAAATTCGCGTTGAGTTGGTATATGAAAATGAACAGTGCATCTTGCGTGTTAAGGACAATGGGCAAGGCTTTGGAGTCAGTAACCTCCCTAGCGGTGGATTTGGATTGCTAGGAATGAGCGAACGGGCAGAACGCATTGGAGCGCAATTGATGATCAAGAGCCAACCTGAACATGGAACAGAAATTATTGTTATTGTAAATTGATGAGCATAATGATCAGCCAAGCCACTACCATTCGTGTTTTAATCGTTGATGATCATTCGATTGTCAGACAAGGATTGGCAATCATCATTAACCGCGATCCAGAAATGACGGTGATTGCTCAAGCAGAAGATGGACAACAGGCAATCAATCTGTTTCGGGAATACCAACCAGATGTCACGCTGATGGATTTGCGAATGCCGCAAGTTGGGGGAGTTGAAGCGATTACTGCTATTTGTGCTGAATTTAAATCTGCTCGAATTATTGTACTAACAACCTACGATAGCGATGAAGATATCTATCGCGGATTGCAAGCAGGCGCTAAAGGATATTTGCTCAAGGATGCTAAATCTAACGAGCTTCTGAATGCAATTCGCACAATTCATCACGGTCAGCAGTATATTCCGCTATCCGTAGGGGCAAAACTAGTACAGCGCCTTAGCAATCCAGAACTGAGTGAGCGAGAGTTAGAGGTACTTCGTTTGATGGCACAGGGGATGTGTAATCTAGACATTAGCACCGCTTTAAGTATCGGTGAAAGCACTGTCAAATCTCATGTGAATCGAATTCTAAGTAAATTGGGAGTCAACGATCGCACTCAAGCGGTGATTGTTGCCGTTAAACGTGGGATTGTCAGTTTGTAAGCAAGTCGTACTCAGACGTGAAAGGGTAAACCGGGAGTAGGCAATCATGAGTCAAGCAACAGTCATTCGCATTCTTATTGTTGATGATTATTTAATTGTACGGCAAGGGCTAGCAGCAATCATTGAGCAAGAGGGAGACATGAGTGTGGTTGGTCAGGCGGAGGATGGAGTTGAGGCAATTAAGCTGTTTCGGCAAGAGCAACCGGACGTAACTTTAATGGACTTGCGGATGCCTCAAATGGGAGGAGTCGAAGCTATCGCTGCCATTCGCGCTGAATTTGCTAATGCGAAAATTATGGTAGTAACAACGTATGATGGGGATGAGGATATCTATCAAGGGTTACGGGCAGGCGCAAAGGGTTATGTGCTCAAAGACTTGAAACCAAACGAACTGCGAACTGCTATTCGCGCTGTTTACAACGGGCAACAATACATTCCATCTGAAGTAGCCGCCAAACTGGTGCAGCGAATGACTAACCCGGAATTAAGTGATCGCGAGTTAGAAGTGCTTCGTTTAATTACACAGGGCATGAGCAATCTACAAATTAGCGCTTCCCTATGTATTGGTGAAAGTACTGTTAAAACCCATATCAACCGAATTTTAAGTAAGTTAAATGTCAAAGACCGCACACAGGCAACTATTGTTGCCCTGAAACGAGGAATTGTCAACTTTTGACACTCCCAAGGCGCGTAAAAAATTGGATAATTTACTTGTTGGAAATTCCTAAGTACATACTAATCAAGCGAAGAAAAGTATCAGCTTACAGAAAACCGGATTCGTTGACATCAGGGATCAAAGGAATAGCTTAACAAAATGAATCGAGAGCAGCTAAATATAGGATTCTCAATTAGCAGCTCCTTGAGTGTGCTGCTATTTACTCAACCGATCGCAGCTCAAGTCGTTCCCGATAAAACGCTGCCAGCAGCAGAGCGATCGCGAGTCTCCGGCAATCCCAATTTTCAGATTGACGGCGGAGCAAGACGGGGTGGCAATCTCTTCCATAGTTTCCAATCGTTTTCGGTGCCGACGGGAGGCTCTGCTTTCTTCAACAACGCAGCCGATGTGCAGAACATATTTACTCGCGTCACAGGTGGATCAATTTCCAACATTGATGGCGTGATTCGAGCTCAGGGGGCTGCCAATCTGTTTATGCTCAATCCCAATGGCATTGTGTTTGGTCCAAATGCATCACTCAATATTGGTGGTTCTTTTGTGGGGACGACTGCCAATGCCATCAGGTTTCCCAATGGCGAATTTTTCAGCAGCGATGCCACCCAACCTTTACCCAGTCAGTTGCTAACTATTAATCCCAATGCCTTGTTTTTCAATCAACTAGCAGCGCAAGCGATCATCAACCGCTCGACGGCGAACAACGGAACCGGGCTGCAAGTGCCAGCGGGACAGAGCCTGTTGCTAGTCGGTGGTGATGTCCGGTTAGAAGGCGGACAAATCATCAGTCCGGGCAGCCGAGTCGAGTTGGGTGCCGTGGCGGGACAGGGGATCGTGGGACTGAGTGGAACGGCTGGTGATTGGCACTTGAGTTTTCCCGATGCTGTAGCGCGATCAGATGTTTCCCTCAGCAACAGCGCTATTGTAGACGCTCGTGGTGGGGGTGGCGGGAGTCTTGCCATCACGGCGAGGAACTTAACCTTGAGCCAAGGAAGTAGACTTTGGGTGGGAATCAAAGACGGGTTGGGCTTTCCTGGCGCGCAAGCGGGAGATATACAGCTTAATGCCACACAAGCAATCAACCTAGCTGATGACAGCCTCATCGGCAGCCAATTAGGTTCTGGAAGTACAGGTAATGCGGGTAGCATCAACATCACGACAGGGTCGTTTTCTGTCACAGGGACTGCTCTATTAGGTTCCGAAACGTTTGGGCAGGGGAATACAGGCAGTATAAATATTAATGCCCGCGATACGGTTTCTTGGGATGGCAATGGTGTCCTAGGCGGAACTTCAGTGCAACCAACTGGTGTCGGTAACGCTGGCGATTTCAACATCACTACAGGGTCACTTTTTGTCAGAAACGGTGCTCGACTGGGTTCGGTCACCAGAGGACAGGGAAATACAGGCAGTATAAATATTAATGCCCGTGATACAGTTTCTATGGATAGTTCCGGAGGTGGTTACGTTCTTATAGGCAGTGGTGTGGACCCAACTGGTGTTGGTAACAGTGGTGGTATCAATATCACGACGGGGTCACTGTCTCTCACCAATACCGCTGTAGTGAACTCTTACACGAGAGGACAGGGAAACGCAGGCAGAGTGACTATCAATGCCCGCGATCGCGTCT
>CALMVQ010000244.1 GCA_937873135.1 uncultured Scytonema sp.
TTCAGGGTTACTGAAAGCCCACACTCTGCCGCAAGGTGAGTGTGGGTAGTTTACCAGATACAATGCAACTTGAGGGGGAAAAAGCCGGGGGTCGTCCCGGTCGTTTAGCATCATATAATCCTTCAATTCCTTGCTCTATAAACCGTCATGCCCACTTTCTCTTGTGATGTTCTCCTATATCAACATACTGCAGCAGTTTTACTGAAAGTTTCTCAGCAAGGCCAACATTCATATTGCCGTCTCGCGTTTTGCGCTCACCTACAGGGGTCGTTGACTTACGCAACCAACTATTCGTCTTTGAAGATGCTAACACAACCTTCATCACCTACCATCAGGGTCGTTGCGAAGACCTAACCGCAGATCGCTCTCAACTGATTTCCCGTCGCACTGCCGTTAATACCGGATTGATAATCCATTCAGAGCGAGCTTTTTCACTGCCTCTGGCGAGAACTAACGGGACTCCTTCATCCAACTCCTGGCGCAATAGCTCATCTGGCGGTATGGGTGGAATCTCTCTGAGAAATCGACCTCCTTCTTGAATATGAACGGCTAAGTCTTGGCGGATTTTGCGGAGTGTGAATTCACTATATGCCATTTTTGTGCCCTTCTACTCCTGTTTCTTCAACTGCTGTAGAAAAGCAGCATGTTCCGGTGACTTCAACCCCGCTTGCACCACCTCCAACACTCGCACCATCTGATTGTTTAACAGTGCCTCCACTGCTAACCACAAACCCGGAAACACCTGAGAGCGAATAATTCCATCTGCACCGGGAGATAGCAGTCGATAGTCGCCATCAATTAGGCAAAACCATTCAATTTGATTCTCGTAGGATTGCCAGATTACGTACTCCAACACCCCATTACGGCGATAAACCTGCTTTTTGCTGCCTGTATCAATCGCCACACTACTTGCGGCAATTTCAACAATCAATTCGGGAGATCCTTCAATGTAACCGTCGCGGCTCAAACGGGTTTGTCCGCCCGCATCCGGTTCAATAAACAGCACTGCATCTGGCTGGGGTTCGTTATCTAAATCTAGTCTGACTGTCGGTTCAACGCTCAAATCAACACCGGAAGTCAGTGATTGGTAGACTCCTAACCAAGTTATAATCCGACTGTGGGGTTTACCATGCTGCTCATGTCTTAAGGGAGATGCCACGTAAACGATTCCTTCAATCAGTTCTGCTTTCTTAATATGGGGTGCAGCCTCATAACGCCGTTCAAATTCAGGGCGAGTTAGGCGATCGCCACTTTCAAGCGGAGGCAGATGTCTCTGGGACGAATTGGATTGTGTTTGGGGTGAGTACTCTCTAACCATGTGCCAATCCTTTATCAATTATCAGTTACCAATACATATTACAACTGATAACTGTTGACTAATATTATGTTTGGGTAATCACTTAACAATTACGTTGAAAGTTAATGGTTAATTGTTGATGGTTAATTGCAATCAACCATTAACTATTAACCATTAACCGAATACACAGATATGAGAAGTATTTAAGCGAACACGAGAGAATTTAACTCCTGCGTTTGATACGCTTTGGGATTTACACTAGGGGCGAAAGGCTTTCCTCTCCCCTACCAAGGATTTGAACGAACGCATAATTCATTTTCACTCTATGTCTATTGTCGAGCGCAAAGATAACAAGGTTATTTTTAGGTGCTGGTACTCCTCATGGCATAACTGAGAAATCATAATGGGCAATTTACCTGAAGCAACCAAGCAAATTGCCAAGGAAAAAGCACCAGCTAGTATATATTTAACAAGTTTCTACGAACATACCGCTGCGGGCAAATTCTTCTTCCTCAGGGGTAAAGACTGGAGCTCGCTCTGCAAAGTCAGGATCAAAGTAGTATGTTTCTTGTAAAAATGTTCCCGTAATGATCGCCTCCTCCAATTCCTTGATGTAATCCTGTGCTACCGTGCAAGCCTCCTTGATGCCTTCTTCATCTTTTTTGTCCAACAGCTTTTGCAATGTTGTTCTCACTCCTGTCAGCCGTGCCGCAGGCTTGAGTATTCCATAAAGGCGATACATGCGATCAGTGGCAATGCTAATATGCTTGAGGGCTTTGGCTCGTGCTAGCTCAGAGTCAACACTGGGCCAATAGCGGGTGGTGTAGAACGCTTTCTCATCCTTGTGATACCACTCCTCAGAGCGAGCAATTGATGAGGAAACGGTGTTATGAAGTTTCCAGAAAAATAAGCGCAGGGACTTCCCATCAACTACAGTGGATAATTTAGCATCTAGTGATACCTCAAAGTTACTCAGTTGGGGATCACGCCCTAGCACCAGATACTCCACAGGGTACATTTCCACTTCTTTATTCTGGACGACGTAAGCGTTGAGGTGGTGGCGGCAGTAGGGGCAGGGATACATAGTGGCAAATAGCTTGAAGAAATCCTTAAAGATTGCTACCACCGCTTTCTGTTGCTCGGGTGTTTTAGTAGAGACAATCTCAGCAGTGGTGTGAAAGAAACGCCACACTGCAGGTCCAATATAATATGGGAAGCTGACGCGCATTTGGGCATTCTTCACTTCACTGCGCCCTATATACACGTCGATGAATGAGACATACTGGGAGAGTACGCCAGACTCGCGCCCAAACTCCAGACGTTCGCGCCGTTTTTGTACGCCATTGAGGTAGTTGTGCGTCAAAATCCATGCTTGTTTCAGCATTAATTTCTGTGGTGGAGTGCAGTTTGGAAAGCTCTCTACCACATCTGCCCCATAGCGACTAAACTCTTTTGAGCCAATGGTTGCTTCGTACCACTGGTTCAAAGCTGCTTCGTCAGGGATCGTGTTGCAATGGAAGTCTGATGCAGTGCTGACGCTGAATGCAGCTAGCAGCTTGGGCATGAAGTCTTCATACCAATATGCCACTGGCATCATCGCACCATCTACTTCCTCGGATGCATCTCTGAGGATGACGCGATTCCACTTCTGAAGATATTCTTTAGGATCTTCCTCTGATGGAGCTGGTGGCGGTGCCATTTCCGCACTCAACTCCATCTTCCGGAGTCGGTTGAGTTCGTTGATAGCGAGTACACCCTCAGCGATATCGCGCAAGTTGAGACTCTTCTTTTTGATGGTGATCGCAAACTCGACTCCTGCCGCAAACTTCTCCTTGACAGTGGCAGACTGACTACGCGCCTTCAACATGGCTTTCTCTTCTGCCAACATCTCAGGTGTTTTTTCCACTGTCTTCCAGTTTTTGATGCGATCTTCTAGTCGAGCATACTCATTGGAGATGGATTCAACTACGGCATCGAGCAAGGGGTTGCAGGCTTTTTCTACTATTCCCAATTCTTTGTATAGTGCGATCGCCGTCTTGACAAATTGCACGAAGTCAGTAATTGTGTAAGGCAGGTTTCTCACGCGCAGGTGTGTCTCGTGGTTAGCCGAGAAACTCTCGCGGAAGCTGCGGTAGGCTGCTCCCTGGATCAGACGAAACAAACCAATTTGCATCTGCAAGCGGGAAGTACCGCGCTTGTTCTCTTCTTGTGGGTGTTTGGCGAGTAGTTCTTTGAGCCTCGCTATTTCGGGGCTATCGGTAGGTGCAACTTGCTCAGTGGGTGAAACAGGGGCGGTGGCTGCCTCGTTAACAGTAGTTGCTGTACTGGCGATCGCATCTACGGCGCGATCCGAAATATTGGTTGTCTGTGTAGAACTAACAGACGGAATTGGTGAGTCTTTATAGCCTGTGGCGATCTCTGCTTCAGTTGGCACTAGTTGGCAAAACTCCTTGAAGTCAATCGAGGCATCGCCGTCATGATCCACCTCTTTGATAATCTCGTCTAACTCTTGCTCTGTTAACCCAAACTGGCTCATCACAGAGTGTAATTCATTTGTGGTAATTTGACCACTCCCGTTCTCATCAAACACACTAAATACAAGCTTGAGGCGGCTTTGGCGATCGCCTTGAGTCGCCACCATCAGTGCTTTAAACTCCTCAAAATCAATACTGCCGGAAAAGTCAACGTCCACCTCTTTGATCATGTCGCGCAGATCTGTTTCATTAGGACTCTGTCCTAATGATTGCATGACCTGCCCCAATTCTTCGGCTGAGATGACACCACTGCCGTCCGAGTCAAATACTTTGAAGGCTTCCCACAGTTTTTCTACTTCCCGATCACTGAGAACTTTCTGTTCAAACTTTACAGATGCCATCAATAAATCCTCCGTTGAGGTGTATTATTTAGTTATAATTATAAGTTTATTTGGTTCTTTTGAAGAATAGTACGTTTACTAACTATCAAAGATACTGTTGGCGAAATATTGCTGAACATAGCCTCACGCAATAGACTTGGCAGTGCGTTGGCTCGCTGTGCGCTACAGGAGGGTTCCCCGGCTTGAAGCAACTGCCGCGCAAAGGCGCAAAAAGTCGTTTGTCAGCGAAGCCCCTAACTTTCCTTACAGCGGTTTTCACATGAATAGACCACAGTGAGCGAACCAACCCCAAGCAT
>CALMVQ010000245.1 GCA_937873135.1 uncultured Scytonema sp.
TAAGGTTCTTTCTTTTTACTTTTTACTTTTTACTTTTGCCTTGTTGTACTAGTTTCTTTACCCGAAGCCTCCGAATTCAATTCGGGGGTGTTGACGCCATTCCTCCTACCGTGAAGAGCGCCTTGACAATTGTACGTTTAGCCAGTTCGACCTTAAATGCGTTGTATTTTTGAGGTTTAGCTCCTAGGATTGCAGCGTCAGCTGCTGCTTGAAACGTTGCCTGGTTTGGTTGCTTGGAGACGAGTGCTTTTTCAGCTTCGTAGGCACGCCAGGGCTTTGTTCCTACTCCACCGAGGGCAATCCGTGCCGAGCGAATGATCCCATTTTGAATATCTAATGCAGCCGCAACTGATACCATTGCAAAGGCATAAGAGGCGCGATCACGTACTTTCAAATAGTGCGATCGCTTAGCAAATGGCGTTGCTGGCAAGTCAACGGCAACAATTAACTCTCCGTGCTGTAGAACTGTCTCCTTTTCTGGCGTATTACCCGGTACGAGATGAAAATCGACAAGCGGGATACTACGCGTTCCGTTGGGACCACGTGTTTGCACAACCGCATCGAGTGCCACCATTGCTACCGCCATGTCTGAAGGATGGGTGGCAATGCAGCGATCACTACCGCCAAGAATCGCGTGAATCCGGTTATATCCCTCAATAGCCGGACACCCGGAACCGGGAACGCGCTTGTTACATGGCATGGCAGTATCACGGAAGTAGTAGCACCGGGTACGTTGCAGCAAATTCCCGCCCACACTTGCCATATTCCTGAGTTGTGGTGAAGCTCCTGACAACAACGCTTCTGACAGCACAGGGTAACGCTCGCGAATCATTGTGTTATAGGCCACCTCGCTATTGCGTGCCATTGCTCCAATCCGCACGCCGTTGCCCTGCCTTTCTATCTTGGTTAACGGCAGTGGGTTAATGTCAACCAACTCTGTTGGCGTCTGTACATTCAGCTTCATCAAATCGATCAGGCTGGTACCTCCGGCTAGGTAAGAGGCTTGGGCGTCTGGAGTCACTAACGCCACGGCATTGTCCGCAAGTCCTGCTTTCTTATAGCTAAACGGCTGCATCTTTTTTTCCCCCTAAGACATCGCGGACAGCATTGACAATATTTGGATAAGCACCGCAACGGCAGATATTGCCACTCATCAGTTCGCGAATGTCAGCATCCGACTTAGCGTGTCCTTCGTTCACCAAACCCACTGCCGAACAAATTTGTCCAGGTGTGCAGTAGCCGCACTGAAATGCATCGCGGGCAACAAAGGCGGCTTGCATCGGGTGGAGTGTTTCTCCTTGCGCCAGCCCTTCAATCGTTGTTATTGAAGCGTCAGTGTGCATAATGGCAAATGTGAGGCACGAATTAATCCGGTGCCCATCAACCAGTACTGTACAAGCACCACACTGACCATGATCGCAGCCCTTCTTAGAGCCAGTCAAATTTAGACGCTCACGCAGCGCATCAAGTAGCGTCACACGAGGTTCGATTTTTAGCGCGTGTTCCACTCCATTGATACGCAGTTTGATATCAACAAAACTACTTGGATCAGGGGAGATCGCTGATGGAGTATTCGACTGAGGCTTTGGTTGAGCCTGTGTCTTTCTTATGAGACTCTCCGCCATAGCTCCCATTGAACTTGCGATCGCAATCTGACCAAACCTTCGGCGTTTAAACCTCAGCCTCATATCTACATTTTTAAAATTGTGAGTTTAGCTCGAATAGTAGAAAAAATATCCTAGCGAAATACCTATCCGCAGGCTGAAGTTATCTTGAATACAAAGTTGGGAGTTTTATAGCTGTAGAGGGTTCCCAACGGTCAAGTATTTTGTTACAATGTAGATGAAATTTGTGAGAGAATAGAATAATATAAAGTCATTTTCAGGTAATTATAGACTATAGCTGTTCGCCCTTACCAACATTGTAGTTCACTTAGGTGAAAACGGCTGTAACCTGAACACGAGGTTCAAGATTTTGAACTGATGTAAGACTTTTTTTGATACATAATCAATTTAAGTATACATACTGTTACTTCCAACATGACTTCTCTCAGCCTTCGGCGATCTCAGTACTTCATGAGAAACACCCAACTCAAAAATAAAACAAGATTGCTACTATATGTTTTAATAGGTCATGTATTTGCAGAGAAAATGAGACTTAAAAATTTAAACCGGATAATCTCCATGCTAAAGCCGGAAACTTAAATCATGCGATCGCGCAGACAGATAATGAGTTGATTGTTGTTTTTGATGCTGATTTTATCCCAACAAAAAACTTTTTCACCAGGACAGTTGGTTTCTTTCAAGATGAGGAAGTCGCACTCGTACAAACTCCTCAATGTTCTTACAATGCTGATATCGTCGCCCGTAATCTCGGCGTAGAAAATATTATTACATCAGGCGCGACCTTGTGTGTGACTTACAGCTGTTTTCACCCAAATGAACCACACCGTTGGTAAGGGCAAACAGCCGTACCCTACACAGAATGCCTGAAGGCGAACGCCCCTATGACTGTGGTCTATTTACCTGAAAATTGCTGTAAGTCACAAGGTCGCCGCATCAAAGCCCGAAAGCCTGATTATTCCGATTTGTGCAAAGTGGTTGTTGGTGTTTTATAAGCAAGGTCTTTATCTTTAAGTCTGAGCCAGACCAACCTGAAACGCACTGCTCCACAGTGCCAAGAGCCGAGTAGTAACATGGCAGTAATCTCCGTTCCAATCTTCATACGACATTGCAGTATGTCTGAATTTATCTCTTCTGCTGAAGCTTGCGGTAACACTCTTCAGGTGAAGGATCTGTTTGTGGGATCATCGCTGTTGATATTTCACCATTATTATTGACATAAGCCATCACTACGCTGTCTGCTGGCTGGTATACCTGAATCATATTATCCATAGCTTGTACATCCTCTGAAGCAACATCATATTGACTCATGGATTTTTTGAGGGACTTACGTTGGATATACTCAATTTGAGGAGTTTCAGAGTCCGAGTTAACAACCAACACAAGTCCTTTGCCTTGTTGTTTATACCCTTCATGAGCGATCGCACCCACCAAAACCTGATTTTCTTCAAAAAAGCCGTGTGCGTCTATTGATGATTGATATTTTTCTGCTTTAGAGAATGGGTTTAAGGAAGCGGCAATCCTTCCAAAAAACGATTTATTTTCACTCTTTTTTTTCGGTGAAGGTTTCTGCAACAGAGAAGATACTTCCTCCTTGAGGCTCTCGTGTTTGCGCTGCTGTCGGATTTTTGCTTTTCTTCCCATTGCTTAAACTTTACCTGTTTTATAGCTTTCAGTCAACATTTTATAAGAATACGCTCTCTGGTGAGCTGATCTTCCTGCTCCCGACGAACCGCACCCGCACGCCACGAAAGCTCTTGTAAAGTAGAGAGATAATTTCACAACTGATGCGCGAACTGCTATGCTGTTAAAGACTTTCTTGACTTAAAATAAACGCTAGGATATAATTGAAAATTGTCTGTCTAATTCCTGCTCGGATCAGGTAGGGACATCACAAAAGCTGGAAAACTTGCTTAGCATTCAGTCCAGCTACCTGTACGGCAAACTCAAGAGCAATTTCATGACCTACGCAATTATTGAAACTGGCGGCAAGCAACTAAGAGTCGAACCAGGTCGCTTTTACGACATCGAACTGCTTTCAGTTCAAGCTGAAGAGAAAGTTACTATTGAAGCAGTTTTGTTAGTGCAACACAACGGTGAAGTCACTATCGGACAGCCACATGTGACAGGGGCAAAAGTAGAAGGGACGGTGATGCGAAATTTGAGAGGTCGCAAAGTCCTGGTATACAAAATGAAGCCGAAGAAGAAAACCCGCAAAAAGCGCGGACATCGTCAGGAAATCACTCGATTAATGATTGACTCCATCAGCCTTGATGGTTCGGTGCTTTCCTCGGGAGAAGCTGCAACTGGTGAAATTCAACCAGGCGAGTCTATCGAGAATGCAGTTGATAACCAGCCTGCTGAAACCGCTGAAATTCAACCAGGCGAGTCTATCGAGAATGCAGTTGATAACCAGCCGACTGAAACCGCTACAGAATAAGAATAGAAGTAGAAATCCAAGAGGAAATTATGGCTCATAAGAAAGGAACAGGTAGTACCCGCAACGGACGTGATTCTAATGCCCAACGATTGGGTGTAAAACGTTACGGCGGTCAAACCGTTTTGGCAGGAAATATTCTTGTCCGTCAACGCGGTACCAAATTTCACCCCGGTAACAATGTCGGTATTGGCAGCGATGACACTTTGTTTGCCTTAGTTGACGGTGTGGTAACGTTTGAACGTAAGGGCAAAAGCCGCAAAAAAGTGAGTGTTTACCCTCCTGATGTTGCTGTAGCTGAGTTACCAGTAGCAAGTTAGGAAAACCTAAGTAGAGCGTTGAAATTTCCCCCTTTGTATAAATAAAAGGGGGAAATTTCAACGCTGTTGTTGCTTTTTGCAACTTTCCGCAAAATCTAAAATCCCAAATTGTAGTGATTTAGAGATGCTAATAGCTGAAAGCAAGCTTTTTGAACAAATCCACCACATGCTAAACCTACCAGAGAAAAGATCGACAAAGTCCAAAAAGCTTGCTTTCGACTAAACCCAGTTAATTGAAAGTCTATTCTCGCTAAGATTATGGCAGCAATAACTACCAAAGTATCAAGGAATACTGAGAACCTAGCAATCATTAAAAAGACTAAGAAAGCCGCTAAAATGACAAAGGCGAAAGTTCTGAGACTTGATTTAAACACAAAAACAGAATAGTTAGCCATATTTGACCACGGAGTTGTCCAAAACCCTACTAAAGAGAAGACAGCGATCGCCGCTACCAGCCAAACAAAAGGTCGGACATTTGCTGCCGATATCACCCAGCCCAGTATGGCGTAGGTAACGAGTAATAGTGCCAGAGAAACCCAAGGAAGTCTTTTCAAAATAGACATGGGTTTGTATTACCAATTCAACATTAAGTTATCATCGCTTTGTTATATGTTATGGGTTGTTCATAGCGCGTTTACATGAATTCCCCAGACTTTAAAAAAAGCCAGATTTATAGCAGTTTTGCTTTGTATGAGATTCACCTAATTGTGTAATGGCGTATGTTTTGAAAAATTACCGAGCTAGAGCTGACACTCATTTTCGGACTTTTCTGTGCAATACGCCCTTACAGATGCATTGCATTCATTTGAAAATCGCTATATTTGACTGGATTTTAATTTTGAGATCGTCAACTATAAGTTTATCATCATATGTAATCGGCATTCCATTAATAAGCTAGTGCAACAAGGCAAAAGTCAAAAGTCAAAAGTCAAAAGGGAGCATCCCAATTTGGCAGAAACACATTATTCGCGATGCTATCTCGCGA
>CALMVQ010000246.1 GCA_937873135.1 uncultured Scytonema sp.
CCGATTAATCAAGCAATGGGTATCTTCAAGGGCGCTCCCCCCTGAACGGTTACAATAAGATGTTAATTAAACAATATATTAACTAAGAAAAAATAAATTTTGCTGATGACTATTTTTCGTATATATAGCTGTCCTATCTGATTTATAAAAAGCTCATTACGTCTGTTAATAGTTAACAATTGATAGTCAGTTATTAAAACCTGATGTTTATCAATCTTTCATAGCTCGTTATAGCACAATTATTTCACTCTCTATATTTTTTAAAAAACTATCTCGCCCTCTGTACTCAACTCTTGAGATGCGATCACTATCCTCCAATTGCTCATATCTCAAAACTACAAGCTGAATGCTTATAAAAAACTACCTATACACGTTATACCAACTATTTCTAAATTTTGATTAAGTAGACAAGAGTACAAAAATCATTCTTTTAAGAAGGCAGCTATGCTGGAGGCAGAGGGCAGCTATGTATCCCCATAAATAAATGCGCGGGGATTTAATAAGGACGTAGTATTCCGAAGCGCTGTGCTATCGAAATACATATTTTTTTTCTTGTTTCATAAATAAATGATGTTGTTGGCGAATTAATAGGGGGTCTAACCCCGAGAGTCTCAATCCATCTTGATTTCCTTGACTTGGATCCATTTCAATGGACTTGAGCTACTAGCCCGAAATTTATTTCCGGGTGGGCGAACAACGCAAAATCAATGTTTTACCGGTGAGGGGCTAAACCCCTCACGAATTGACCAACAGCATCATAAATTTAGGGGCTTTAAACCCAGTGGCAGAGAGCAGATCAAAAATCAATATCCCTTCTGCCCTCTGCCTTTCTTTGGCTCATACCCTCCCCTACGCCATATCATCTACTACCTACTTCAAAGTCAAAAAGAAAGGCATCTATATTGCTATGATAAACTTTATTTAGTATAAAAAAAATTTTCTGAATTGGTCTTCACTGATTAAAGATCACCAAACCTCCGGTTCGGTTAGGGTACGCATCTGCGCGTGCTGATTTAAGCGCATCATTTATTTTTTTCTCACCAGTGTAAATAAGTACATATATTCTTGTAAAAAACTCAAAATAATTACGTATTGACAAAACAAAAAGCATTTTATTGATAACCTTGGGTGCATACTTTGGTTGATTTTTGCTTTCTAGTTTTGAAAATAATGTTATGAGCTTGATGTTAACCTTCGTTTACTAGATAAGACTGAAAATACTCACTACCACTCAATTTGGAGAGTTTTTTAAGTCATAGAATAATAAATAATTATACTATTTTAGATAGTTGTTTTAATAGTCTTTTTGTGCATCTAAGAGCTAGTTCTTTTATTTAATAAATTATTTGTATTGATTTCGATAAATCTATTTAATAACATAATCAGAAACTTTGAATATTCTTTTACACAAGGTAGGAATAAACAAAGTTATGTAAATAAGCGTTAAGCTTCCAAATAATTCACCTTTGAAAGTTGTGAGATTTTGGGGAAGTATTAAACACCTTCTCTTTTTTTAAGCACCCGTCGCAATCGGTCAGGACTTAAGTAGACTTGACGTTCTTGAGCGAGTTTAGCGGCTAGTTGTTTGGATGTGTAAGTTGACTGCTCTTGTTCCAGACATCTTTCCAAATAAATCATGTCCGATTCGGTATATCGAGGTTTTCCGCCTCTACCTTGAGCATCCCATAATCCTGCTAACCCCATTTTTTGCCAACGATGAATTGTTAAACGCACTGTAGAAACTGCCCAGTTCATACCTTGAGCGATTTGCTCATTTTTTAAGCCTCGCGCATTTAAAAGTAATACCTGAGCGCGATCTTTAGTGCGTTGCGGAACTTGAGCAGATCGCCTTAACGTTTCAAGTGTCCGCTTTTCAGCTTCAGTTAAAAAAATTCTAAGTCTGCACCCCATAAATAATTGCCTGCACGTAAAACCTATTCTCTACAGAGCTTTACATACTTCTCTTTATTTACGCTTACCCAGTTTGAATGAAGTTTAATCTATTCCTAAATGTAGATTGACAAAATATATGAATATTTTTTAATACTGAACAGAATACTTTTTAATCACTGTTTACTCATAAACAATTCATTATGTTAGACTACTCTAGTAAGCATGAAGAGTTTGCAAGCTACGAACTGTCTATTAGATCATTTTGCTACACTATACTTCGCTTCACGCAAAAGCGTCAAAAATTAAACTTTTTCCAAACAGTATTGTTACTTGGTAGCAAAGTAATATTATTATCTTTTTAGAATTCATTACTTAGCATTAGGCAAGAAACATCAAGTAAGTCATTAATTAGCTATAAAAAGCTAGTTAACAATGTAGCTGTCAAACCTTGGCCGGGATTTCAGCAACATCTACAGCAGACGCATACGCCCATTCCTTGCAGTTGATGACCACAAGTAACGATCATGACAAATCATTCAAGTCAAGATAAAAATCTTGATAATTATCTCCAGAAAGAAAGCAAGTTTCTTACTCCCTTTCAGAGAAAGTTACTGCTCAAAAATTTAGAAGCTAATTTGCAACCAGAACATCAGCGAAGGCTAGAAATTATGTTGCTGGCAGATCAGGGGAAATCGCAAACCCAGATCTGTCAGATATTAAGATGTTCTCAGGAAATGGCGCGGTACTGGAGCGCGGTTGCACAAGCGGGTCTGGCACATAAATGGCAAGAGCGACCTATCGGCAGACCAAAGACTGTAAACGATGTGTATATAGAACGATTGAAAGAATTAGTCAGCCACAGTCCGCGTGAATATGGTTATGCATTTGGATGCTGGACAGCCCAATGGTTGGGTAAGCACTTAGCTCAAGAATTTGGCATTGAAATCAGCCCCCGCCACATTAACCGTTTATTAAAACAAATGGGGCTTTCCACAAAGCAAAAACATTCAGACTGTCAACAAGCAACCAAATATACTACGGATACTGGCATTACGATTTGTGACTTGCAATCAAACTGTGAACCTAGTTTCCCTTGGTCATTCAATCTAATGGCAACCAGTAACTGGTAATAACCCATGTTGGCTGGTCTATAGTGGATGGTAATTGGTAATTGGGAAAAAGGGCACTGGACCGAAGCAAATAGATTCTTCCCCATTATCTATATACCAGCCTTAACCATGTAACTAGTAACTTACGTTAAATAGTGACTTATAGATCTGTTCACGGTTGATAGTCAACTGTTAACCTTCTACCTGTCAACAGATCGACAACTCAGAAAACATCAGCGATCGCAACTTCTCTTTCTTAAAAACCATGCCTAATCCATCTTGGAATTCATCATCAGTATTATCTACACCTGATTCAGTAGAAAACTCTACGGTAAGTGAGCAGCTAAGCGATTGGTTTTACGGTACTGAGGCACTGTTGGACGCCTTACCTCAGCTGTGGACGCGTTCTTTGCTGTATGTCCTAATCAGCTTTACAGCCTTCGCCTTACCGTGGGCAATGCTGTCTCATATGGATGAAACAGGAAGTGCTAGAGGTCGTATAGAACCAAAAGGAGCTACACAAAAACTCGATAGCCAAGCTGGGGGTAGTGTCACTGCGGTTAAAGTAAAAGAAGGCGATACCGTCAAAGCTGGACAAGTTTTGGTTGAACTCGAATCGAATGTTTTGCAAACAGAACGACAGCAAGCGCAGGCCAAACTAGAAGGACTGCGTATAGAGCTAGCGCAACAAGAAGTCTTCAAGAATCAACTATCGCTAACAACTCGCATCCAAGAGCAGCAAAATCAAGCGCAACAATTGGAAAAACTGGCGCAAGTTGAGCAGGCGCGACAGAATTTAGATGCTCTGAAGACGGTATATAACATCCAAAACGAAGAAAAACTGGCGAAAGTTGACCAAATGAAGCGAGCATTTGAGTCCAGCAAAGCAGCTTATGAGTTAGCGTCAGTTCGTTTGAAAAGTTCTCAAGAGAAAGTACCACGCTATAAAAAAGCTTTTACAGATGGTGCGATTTCACAAGACCGTTTCAATGAAGTGCAAGAGTTGACAAAAGAAAACGAACAACAGCTCATGCAAGCTCAATCTCAGATTTCTATGGCTCAGTCCAGCATACAAGAGCAACATAGCACTTATGAGCGAACGATTCATCAAGGTGAATCTGATATCAAACAAGCAGAATTGCGCTGGCTTGAACAACAACGTAGCTATCAAAGCCTAATTCACACAGGTCAACTAGCAGTACTTAAAGGTCAGGAACAAATCAAAGATCTGCAAACACATATTACTGACGAGAAATCGGAAATTGCTCAAACAACAAGCCATATAGCATCCTTGAACTTCCAGTTACAGCAAAAAGTGGTGCGAGCGCCAATTGATGGGGTCATTTTTGCCTTGCCCATCACTAAACCAGGAGCTGTGGTACAACCTGGTGAGATGATTGCCCAAATTGCACCTAAAAATACTCCTCTTGTACTTAAAGCTCAGATGCCTACCAAAGATAGCGGCTTTTTGAAGTTGGGAAGTCCTGTCAAAATTAAGTTTGATGCTTATCCTTTTCAAAACTATGGAATAGTACCAGGAAAAGTCAGTAGAATCTCTCCCGACTCGAAAGTCCAGCAAACAAGTGCTGGTAACATAGAAACTTTTGATTTAGAAATTACCTTGGAACAGTCTTATATTGAATCTGGTAACAAACATGTCTCTTTAGCACCTGGTCAAACAGCAACTGCTGAAGTCATTGTCCGCCAGCAGCGTGTCATTGATTATATGTTAGACCCGTTTAAGAAATTACAGAAAGGAGGTCTTGGTTCTTAGAAATCAATAGTTGAAAGCTCATGAACCACGGGCTTTATTTGTTTTGAGAGAATAGAACTACTGAAAACATAGACTGCCCTCCGGCCAATTGACCGTTGACAAAAGGTACGTAATGATTCATACTATCGTGCTGTCAACGGTTCTTGTTTTAAAATCAAAGGATATTAGATGTCAAAAGTTTTAAAAGTCTCTAGTAAAGATTTGATTGAGCAAATTAAAATATCCTGCCAAATGCCTAAACTCATAGAAGGTATTGCCACTCGAAAAATTATTACTGATGCGGCAAACAAAGCAGGCATTAAAGTTGAGATAGAAGAACTTCAGCAGACAGCAGATAATCTGCGTTTAGCCCATAAACTTATCAGAGCAAAAGACACTTGGTCATGGATGGAAAAACATCATCTTTCGCTTGATGACTTTGAACAAGTAGTATACACCAATTTGCTTTCCAACAAGTTAATAAGTCATTTATTTGCTGATCGAGTCGAAACTTTATTATCTGAATACCAACTTGATTACGCTGAAGCAGTCACTTATGAAATCATTTTTGATGATGAGGATTTGGCTTTAGAACTATTTGATGCACTCAAACAAGGAAAAATTAGTTTTCTAGAAATCGCCCACAAACATATCCAAAATCCCGAACTTCGCCGTAAAGGAGGGTATCAGGGTATCTTACGATACAAAGATTTTAGGAGACAAGAGATTGCCACAGCAGTCTTTAACGCTACTCCACCACAAATTCTCAAGCCCATTGTAACTCTTGAAGGAGTCCATCTAATTTGGGTCGAAGAAGTCATTCAACCCAAATTAGACCGACGTTTACGTGTTAAGATTTTAGAAGACTTGTTTACAAGTTGGTTACAACAACAAATCACAGAGTTAGAAATTATAACCCAATTTGAAGATGAAACTTTAGCCGAACTCGTCATTCCAAAATCAATGCTGACTGTTTGAAACGGGAATGGGTAGTGGGTAATAGGTAATAGGTAAGAAATATTCCTAATTACCCATTCCCTGTGACTAACACAAAATATCAATCTTATATTAAGTATTAAGCTTTCCGTAGTTTTTGTCTCGGACGTTAGACAATATTGCTACAAGCTTTATGACGGAGATACGACTATAACTGTTATGCGAGTTTTTAATTCTTCCCCGCCTACAGAAGCACAGGCACGCATCCGTATTTTACAAGCGGCGCAACGATTATTTGCATCCCTTGGATTTGATGGCACAACAACTCGCGACTTAGCACAAGCTGCTGGTGTAGCTGAAGGCACTTTATTTCGTCATTTTTCTAATAAAAAAGCAATTTTGGTTGAGGTA
Organism: uncultured Scytonema sp.; assembly: GCA_937873135.1. GTDB lineage: Bacteria > Cyanobacteriota > Cyanobacteriia > Cyanobacteriales > Nostocaceae > Rhizonema. The sequence continues at coordinate 6,103 of CALMVQ010000246.1, forward strand.
GCAACTCAAGGGTGGGTAGAAATCCTGACAGATTTACTGACAGAATTAAGTGCAATGGGCAGCTATAAGGCTGTGGCTCAGGTTATGCGTCGCCGGATGTGGAATATGCACAAGAATGTGGATATGATGCGGGTTTGTTTTATGGAAGCACAGTTTCATCCAGACTTACGCGATCGCATTCAAGCAGAAGTGATTGTTAAAATGACTGATGTCGGCGAAGCTTTTTTTCAATCCGCAATGGACAAAGGTATCTATCGCCGGATGGATGCTAAACTTGTTGCCAAGGTGTTTCTAGGAATGTTCGCGGTGGCAGGCTTTTCTAACAATACTCTTATGGAACCTGACGCCTCCCCACAAGAAATGCAACAAATGGCAGAAGGACTTGCTGATATCTTCCTTAATGGAGTGTTAGTCAAGGACTAAGCAGGTAATACTGGTTAGTAGTTAGTTGTTCTACTAACCACTAACAACTGTACGGGCGGGTTTGACAAGATTGTTCATTTTTACTGACAAGTTATTTGATTAAACCCGCCCCTACTAAAATTTTTGCTTGTTGACTCCACTGTTGCACTTGCTCAACCTTTGGACACAAATCTTTATTTTGCATTGTTGCAACAACTAAGCGCAAAACTTGTTGGTGCAATTTGTGAGTCGGAATAGTTGCTAATTGCTCTACAGAAATAACACCTGCATGTAATAATAATCCGCAATATTGCGTTCCTACACTCTCGATCCGAGCCAAATCTGCTAACGCTACCCATTTGTTAATATGCTGTAGATGAATCTGTAATTTATTTGCCAGTGCTAGTCTGGATGCAGGAGTCTTCCCTTGTTGAACTAGCGCTTTCGTGGTTGTAATGCCATAGCTTTTTAGTTGGGATTTTTCCTCTAGGCTTAATCCTGGCAATTGCTCTATTGACCAATTACAAGATTTAACAGGACTTTTTTGAGCTTTTGGTTGAGGAGACATTTCTTAAACTTAGAAATAGAGTCTTTCTATATTTTGACAAACGTTATACACATTTTGTAAAACTTAGCAATTACCAATTACTGAACAAATGCAGATGCAAAATACGTCTAGTTCCCTGATTGATACTTTACGCCAACGACGACAACGACTAGCCACTCTAGTTGATTTTCCGGCAATTTTATGGTCAGGAAGTAGCAGTCCACGTAACTTTCCTTCCAATATGTTACCCTACCGTGCAAGTAGCCATTTTCTCTACTTTGCTGGATTACCACTGGCAAACGCAGCAGTTCGCCTGGAAGCCGGCCAACTAGAACTTTTCATGGACAATCCTAAACCAGGAAATACTCTTTGGCATGGAGAAATGCCAACGCGTGAGAAAATCGCTCAGATGATTGGTGCTGATGCAGCTATGCCAATGGCAGAATTAGACTTATGGGTGGAAGGTGCAGCTACAATTGCCGTGCAAGATGCTGGGACTTGGACACAACAGTCGCAGTTATTCAAAAGCGATATTTTACCACAACATCAGCCACGAGGAATTGACTTAGAGTTGGCCAAAGCTATTATTACCCTACGTCTCACTCATGACGATAGCGCATTAACTCAATTAAGAACAGCTGGGGAAGTCACTGTAGAGGCACATAAAGCCGGCATGGCAGCTACAATGAGCGCTCATGTAGAAGCAGAAGTTCGTGCAGCCATGGAAAGAGTCATTATTGCCCATAATATGACAACTTCCTACAACAGTATTGTCACGGTTCACGGCGAAATTTTACACAATGAACATTATCACAATCCATTGCAGTCTGGCGACCTACTACTGGTTGATGTCGGCGCTGAAACAGAAATGGGTTGGGCGGCTGACGTGACTCGTACGTACCCTGTTAATGGAACTTTCTCATCTACCCAAAGAGATATTTATAATGTAATTTTAGCTGCTCATGATGCTTGTATTGCCAAGGTGGATCCTGGTGTAGAGTATCAGGATTTACATTTACTCGCCTGTACCGTTATTGCGTCAGGCTTGGTAGATTTAGGGATTTTACAAGGAAACGCCGAAGATTTAGTAGAAATAGATGCACATGCGCTCTTTTTTCCTCACGGGATTGGTCATCTCCTGGGTTTAGATGTTCATGACATGGAAGATTTGGGAGATTTGGCTGGCTACGAACAGGGAAGAATCAGAAGCGATCGCTTTGGTTTAGCCTATCTACGTTTAAATCGTCCATTACAACCAGGTATGTTAGTCACGATTGAACCTGGATTTTATCAAGTTCCAGCAATTTTAAACGATACTCAATTGCGCTCAAAGTATCAAGATGTAGTAAATTGGGAACGTTTATCTCAATTTGCGGATGTCCGGGGAATTCGCATTGAAGATGATGTTTTAGTAACATCCGTGGGCAGTGAAGTGTTAACAGTTGAGTTGCCGACTAAAGCCAGCGCTGTAGAAGATTTAGTTAGACACACCGCATGAAAGACTTTTTCTTACCAATTAGCTATTCTCGACACGTTTTACATTTTCGCGATCCCATCGCTCTTTGTTTTTATACTGATTATCTTCGGTGACACTTGATTGAGTGCGATCGCTTGACTCATCCTCAAAAATTGCGCCTCGCTGCTTGAGCTCAAGTTTTACATCTTCAGAGAGTCCTTGATTCCAACCCAAACGAGCATTTTTAACTTTCGTACCTTTTAAGTTGGTATTAGTTAGGTTTGTATTCATCAAATTAGCAAAACTGAGATTGGCACCACCGAGGTTAGCATTGCTAAGATTGGTACCCTTGAGTTTAGCACCACTAAGGTTAGCATCTTCAAGAATGGCATTGCTGAGGTTCGCATTTCTCAACTGAGTGCTGCTCATGTAAGCACTACTAAGATCTGTCTCTAAAAGTTTGGCATTGGTGAGGTTAGCATTCCACAAATATACACCACCAAGGTTAACACGGCTGAGATCGGCACCTACCAACCAAGCATGACTGAGGTTGGCATTGCTGAAATTGGCATTCGTCAAGTCAGCATGACTGAGGTTGGCATTGCTGAGATTGGCATTCGTCAAGTCAGCATAACTGAGGTTGGCATTTTCTAAGCGAGTGCTGTTGAGATTGGCATTTTTCAAGTTAGCATTGCTGAGGTTAGCATTGCTGAGATTTGCATCACAGAGATTGCCATTCTGTAGGTTAACACTCTTGAGGTCAGCACCACTAAGGTTAGTTCCGCCAAGGTATGCATCAATAAGATCTGCACCTGCTAGCTCTAGATTGTTAGAGGTAGCCACGAGCAATCCTGTACTGTTATTATCTTGTCGTATCAATTGCTGAAGCAACGTAAATTTACTGTCCGCTTCTTGTACTGCATCAATTTCCACATCGTTCAAATTTGTACTATCGAGAGTGGTTCCGGTTAAACTTTTAACTTGAGAAGTTTTTATGAGTTGTTGTGACTCCCTTGAGAGACGCATTTTTTCATTCCACACAATAAATAAACTCCCCAAGCAAAAGATGAAACCAATCAAAAAACTAGACTGTTGACCTTTTGTCAATAGCAGCATGACTGTAAAACCCAATACAACCATTGTTTGCTTCACCAGCAAAACAAGTCCTGCTTTGGTGGCAACAGTCGATAAACTTATCTTTTTACGGTTAGCTACGGTCATGCCTAATAAAAATCCTTTCCTGGTACTAAAATGCTCGCAATAGCTAACATTTTGTCTGGCGATCTTAGTGCGATTAATCCACTACATGATTTGGGAGAAACCCGGACAAAAACTGACAACTTTATACAAAATCCTCACGCTTATTCGATGATCAAGGGAGCATTTTGGGGCAAAGTCTGCGGGACAGAATATAGCTGTCCCGCGAGCGAGTGCTTTGGTTATTGACGCAAAGCTCGCGCGCTCTTGTAAGCTTCCCCCGGCAGACGAGCGCGAAATTCTCAACAACACAACAGATCAACCGCCTCAAGTCGATACAATGGTGCTAAAAAATACGTAGTACTGCACGCCCAATATTTTTAACAGGCAAAACTGAAAACAAGAGAATTCATTATCTATCACTTCATTGCCTGATTAAGTCTGGCTCGTTACAATCTAAAAGTTTTGCTTTTTTAAATCGTGTGCATTGAGGTTGCACTTTTTTGACGTTTAGACAGTTATAAGTCATTTGTTGCAAAAACAAACGAGCCATGAATAGCCTTTTCAGTCCAGATATGGAAATACATAGTTAATATAGTAACATTCATTACCATTTTTCCGGAAACTTTATCGGATTTTTACTTAATCAATGCCACAGTAATCCTTCACCAATCTCCACTAAATTGGAGTAAAAACTACTAAGCTGATAGATAGGGCGTTAAAACAAGGCAGTCTGATTGACAGTGAGTCAGCACTCTTAGTAGGGTTTGCCCAATCCAGGCGACTGAAACCCCAGAGGCATTCCGTTGCTCAGAACTGCCCGCTTCATTTTTCTGTTCGCAAAAACAGACAACCGATTTGCGAAGCTCTCCGGACAAATGCTTCTGTCCGGAAAACGAACGCCTCCGCAAGGCGCTCGATCTGTTCTGTTGTTGAAAGCGACGTAAGTAAAAGCATCTTGAGGCGCTCAAGTCGTCGTTTTTCATCAGGAACTTTGTCAATGGTTGTCCATTTTTGTCCAGATCTCTCCCAACCCAACTGCTGGCTAACTACACTGTAACCAAATTATGTTTGATGCACTTGCTGACCGTTTAGAAGCTACCTGGAAGAAACTGCGGGGCCAGGACAAAATTTCTCAATCCAACATTCAAGAAGCTTTGCGGGAAGTGCGCCGCGCCCTGTTGGAAGCAGATGTAAATCTCCAGGTGGTCAAAGATTTTATTGCCGAAGTTGAAACCAAAGCACTGGGGTCTGAGGTAATCACTGGTGTAAAACCTGACCAACAGTTTATCAAAATTGTTTACGATGAACTCGTACAGGTGATGGGAACTGTGAATGTTCCTCTCGCTGAAGCTGAACAGCCCCCCACTATAGTGCTGATGGCTGGATTGCAGGGTACTGGAAAAACGACTGCTACTGCCAAATTAGCTTTACATTTACGAAAGTTAAATCTTAGCTGCTTGATGGTCGCAACAGACGTGTATCGCCCAGCCGCGATTGATCAACTTGTCATGTTAGGTAAACAAACTAACGTGCCAGTATTTTCTTTAGGAACCGATGCAGATCCAGTAGAAATTGCACGGCAAGGTGTTGAACGCGGTAGAACGGAAGGTGTCAAGGTTGTGATTATTGATACTGCGGGACGCCTGCAAATTGACGAAGACATGATGGGGGAATTAGCCCGGATAAAAGAAACCGTCCAACCACATGAAACACTCTTGGTGGTGGATGCTATGACTGGTCAAGAAGCGGCAAATCTTACCCGCACTTTCCATGACCAGATCGGCATTACTGGAGCTATTCTCACCAAAATGGATGGTGACAGTCGTGGTGGTGCTGCTTTGTCGGTGCGGCGAATTTCAGGAGCACCGATTAAGTTTGTTGGTGTGGGCGAAAAAGTTGAAGCTTTACAACCGTTTTATCCCGAACGGATGGCCTCGCGGATTTTGGGTATGGGTGATGTTCTTACTTTAGTAGAAAAAGCCCAAGAAGAATTTGACCTTGCTGATGCGGAGAGAATGCAGGAGAAAATCCTGCAAGCAAAGTTTGATTTCACTGACTTTCTCAAGCAGTTACGCCTGCTAAAGAACATGGGATCGCTGGGAGGCATTATGAAAATGATCCCAGGTATGAATAAGATGACAGATGACCAACTCAAGCAAGGAGAAACTCAGCTCAAGCGCTGCGAAGCAATGATTAATTCCATGACTCCTTCAGAGCGCAAGAATCCAGATTTACTCGCAAGTTCTCCCAATCGACGGCGGCGGATTGCTTCTGGATCTGGCTATCGGGAAACGGATGTTAGTAAGCTAGTAGGTGACTTCCAAAAAATGCGCGGTCTCATGCAGCAAATGGGTCAAGGTGGCTTACCAGGTATGCCAGGAATGTTTGGTGGTTTGGGTAATTCGCAAGCTGCCGGAGGAAATAGTCAAACCGCTCCAGGATGGCGTGGTTATCCTGGTGGTGCCAGCACAAACAAGAAGCCAAAAAAAGACAAAAAAAAGAAAGGCTTCGGTACACTGTAATAAGCAGTTAGTGATTGATAATTAATGGTTAGTAGAAAAATAATTAACAACTGTACGGGCGGGTTTGACAAGATTGTTCGTTTTTACTGACAAGTTATTTGATTAAACCTGCCCCTACTAACAAATACCAAGCAAAATTATTTGCTGGAGTGCTACAATGGACATTTTAGCATCAAGTAACTGCAAATCCAATCCCTGAAAATAGGAGCAATGATTTCTCAACCATGATTAAACTGCGCTTGAAGCGATACGGAAAAAAGCGGGAAGCCAGCTACCGTATCATCGCTATTAACAGCCTGACTCGGCGAGATGGTCGTCCCCTAGAAGAATTAGGATTCTACAACCCCAGAACCGATGAAGTGCGACTGGATATTCCCAGCATCGTCAAGCGACTACAACAAGGTGCTCAACCAACTGATACCGTGCGTCGCATCTTGGTAAAAGCTAATGTTTTTGAACAGGTCAGTGCAAAAGCCGCATCATAAAGTAGAAATAAAATCCCCAACAACCAGTCCAGATTACGTTGGGCTGGTAAAGTTTCTGACTCAGCCGTTTTTAGATTCTCCTGGGTCACTAAAAGTTGATTGTGAAATTACTCACACTCGAAAACGGGCTTGGATTCGGGTAGCCTTTGATGACACAGATAAAGGTAAAGTGTTTGGCAGAGGTGGACGCAATATTCAGGCAATTCGCACTGTGCTTTCGGCAGCTGCTGATGCTGCTGGGCACTCTGTCTATCTAGACATATACGGCAGTGCTTCTGGTAATCGAGAAGATCTGTCTTTTGATGAAGATCGAGAAGAACGAACACCACCAAGGGCGAGAGAAAAACGTGGAGATGGACCTAGCAAGCCTGTTGCTAAACCTCGGTTCCGCTAGGTTTAATTCATTGGCTGGGAGTCCCTCGTTAAACTGAAGGTTGACTTCTACGATAACAAGCAGTTACTGGCACGGTTAGTGTAGTGTCAACCCATAGTATAAACCATGACTTTGCTTCGTCGTGCTTTGTAGAAAAGGTTAGAGCTTGACTTTGACGATCTCTGTAAGGAGGTGAAACCAGAGATTGTCTGAAATCCGTGTGGGTGAAATCGAATTAATTGACTCGGCTATAAGACGTTTGAAAAATAAAATTCAAAAAGCCGGAATTTTATTTGAAGTTAAAAGCCGGGAAAATCCAAAAAATATAGCCTAAGCCGGATTTACAAAGCACAAGGCATAAGCAAAGATAGCCGCTACTACATAGGAGTACTATCTGAAGAAATGTCGATCTAAGGTATCGGTGGATTAACTCAAAGCTATCATAGATTAAACAAAAAGAAGTAGAGAAGCAATAAATGGCGTCTCTACTTTATATTAAAAACATCTTTTTCTAACAAAATTATTTGCACATACTTAAGTAACTTTCATGAATTATATGCATCACAAAGCATGAAAATGTGCTTTTTACTCAATCCCCACCAATATCCTCGCCTCTGTCAGGAAACTTTCCTACATACGCAGGCTCCCCTACTCCCAATTTTTAACATAGAAATACTATGGCAGATGCTCTAACCATTCAACTGCCTAATATCAAGAGCGCGATCGCATTGGCTGGAAATGCAGAGGAAAATCTCAAAACCCTATCCCAGCTTACAGTTGCAACCCTGGTTCTGCGGGGTCAAGAACTGTACATTTCTGGTAACGAAAAGCAAATAGACCTAGCTTGTCGGTTAGTGCGATCGCTTGAAGATCTTTGGAGTAAGGGCAATAGCATTTCCAGCACGGATATCTTAACCGCCCATCAAGCCTTAGATAGTCATCGGGAAGAAGAACTACATAACATACAGCATGATATTCTCGCCCGAACTCGTAGAGGTGAAGTCATCCGCGCTAAAACTTTCGGACAGCGAGAATACATTGAAGCCTTACGCAAGCGGGACCTCACCTTCTGCACTGGGCCCGCTGGTACTGGTAAAACTTTCCTTGCAGTTGTCGTTGCTGTACAAGCACTCCTCGCCGACCAGTTTGAACGGTTAATTTTAACTCGTCCGGCAGTTGAAGCAGGCGAAAAACTTGGCTTTTTACCGGGAGACTTACAGCAGAAAGTTAATCCTTATCTCCGACCGCTCTATGATGCTATAAATGAATTCATCGATCCAGAAAAAGTACCGTCATTAATGGAGAAAGGCTTGATTGAAGTTGCTCCTTTAGCTTATATGCGAGGACGCACACTCAACAATGCTTTCATTATTGTAGATGAAGCTCAAAACACTACACCATCTCAAATGAAAATGGTTTTAACTCGTTTGGGTTTTCGTTCTCGCATGGTGATCACCGGTGATATGACACAAACTGATTTGCTATCTAACCAACAATCTGGATTACCCGTGGCTTTGCAAGTCTTAAAACAAGTTGAAGGCATTGCTTTTTGCGCATTATCTCAAAAAGATGTTGTCCGCCATCACCTAGTTCAGCGCATTGTCTCTGCTTATGACAAATATGAGCAATAGCAATTAGCACGTTAACAATCAACAACTAACAATTCATGATGACAACCACCTTAAAAGAATTTTTGGAAGCTTGTGACACTTTAGGAACGTTGCGTTTAATTGTGACAAGTAACGCTGCTGTTTTAGAAGCCCGAGGTCAAATGCAAAAGCTGTTTTATGCAGAACTTCCTAAAGGAAAGTATGCGAATATGCATACTGAAGGCTTTGAGTTTCACTTAAATATGGACAAAATTACAAGTGTGAAATTTGAAACGGGTGATTCAAAACGAGGTAACTTTACTACTTATGCCATCCGTTTTCTTGATGATAAACAAGAGCCTGCTTTAAGTGTGTTTCTACAGTGGGGTAAGCCTGGAGAATATGAACTAGGTCAAGTAGAAGCTTGGCATACTCTTAAGGAACAGTATGGTGAAGTTTGGCAGCCTGCGCCTTCAGATATTGGGAATGGGTAATAGGTGAAGCGAGAATGGGAAGAAATAACTTCCCATTCTCGCTTCACCATTCTGTCATGAGAATTCGGTAAACTCAAATACGTCGTACTCGCTACCCTGGAGTACAGATTCAGTGTGTTTCCCTTGGAAGCGCTTACCGAATATCTGCTCTAGCGCTCCCCAAACAGCACCAAGTGTGTAAGTACATTTACGCGTTGATCCTTGAGGTTCATCAGCAGAACAAAAGGTTTCTGAAGTGTAAACTTTAATTACATCACCTTCTTTTTGAATTTTCTCAATGATACACAAACGAGTGCCCTCTTTACCTAAGACAGACGCAAGTTTGTAAGTAATATCTTCTAAAGATAGGGATGATCGTACCAAATTTAATTCTTGTGCGAGATGTTTGCCGCGACTGCGACCGGCTGCAGTCAAGGCGATCGCTGTTGTCTTTTCACCTAAAGCATCTTCCATGCCGACAATTGCTGACTTAAAGCAGATGATACTACTAAAATCTCCCAATGTTGCACGTAACATAAATCAACCTCCAATTTCATCAAGTTTTACCGAACAAGGCAAAAGTAAAAAGTAAAAAGTAAAAAGTAAGAGGAATAAAATCGGTTTAAAGGCACCACTATTTATTTAGGAAAAATAAAATAAATATTTGTTTCGAGTGGAGTGCAGCAAGAAACAAGGCGTCATGGTTGGAATCCCCGCGCCTGAATTTATGGGGATTCTCTTTTTACTTTTATCTTTTTACTTTTCAATCAAGAATACATTTGTCAAGAAGCACCAGAATTGATGACTAATTTTTTATGTATCTGCCATACTTTTTATACTAAAGAATAACTTTTCCAGACGGCTTTGTCAGGCAATTTTTCCTTTTTAAAACCCTTCACCTTTAATCCTCCGGTCATTCTGAGTTTTTTAAGGAAGGATTTAATCAGATTTCGTACTTATACGCTACTTAGATTAAACCTACCGTTATGACTTCTCACTAAATATTTAACCCAACAGAGGTGCAATTCTAGATACAGCCCGTTTTACTTCCAAAAACAATAAGCCTTGCTTCACAGCAGCACTAGCAAGAACTAATAAAACGGCTTCATCACTACAACCGACTAAGACTCCATAGCCTTTTTCTCCTTCCACAACAATACGATCAACTGCACCGCGAGCAAGTTCGCGTCCGATCCTTTCACCTAATGAGAGCATGGATGCAGACATCGCAGCAGTACGTTCGTCATCCATTCCCACAGGGAGTACAGAAGCTAAAGCTAAACCGTCAGGGCTTGCTAGCATCGCACCCTGAACCTCAGCACTACCGGAAACAAAGTTTTGCAGTTCATCTTGTAGCATTGAGATGTTAATCATAATTTCCTCTAAGGATGTTTAGTATAGTCAAAAGCAGGCTGTATACTGCTTTGTTCATTAATGCTGTTGTGACTGCCTGGTATCCGTACGCCCTGTTGCTAGCAACCCTAATGTGTTCCCAGCTTGCTTAAACATTTTTTGTAATGCCCTCAATACTGACTTAAGAATATTGCCCAAAGGGATAGGGCTTCTACTGCTTAGTGTAATGAAAGTGATTTTGATGACACCCGATATGATAAATATTTTGCCTCATTTTGAGACTAAAGGTAAAAAAAGTTTCCAACTTTTTCTAAAATTACTGCCAATTATTTCGCCAAATGCTGGTACTGGGCAAATTCTTGAATGAGTGTAATCACAGCTGGCAATACAGATGCTCGCTCTGTAGCATTGACACTAATAAGCGGCGCTTTAATCTGCTCTTTGATTAACCCCAAAGCAATAGCCACATCTTCAGCTTCCCAAGCATCTGGGCAATCGGTGTGAGTCAGCCCGATGATATGAGGTAGTTGCACCCGTTGGTTGATGAAGTTGAGAATCCGCCGTCCACTGCGTAACTGCTCTGGACGATGAGCATCTACAAGCAGAATATAGGCTTGAGCTTTTTTAATCAGAATATCCCACATAAAGTCAAATCGGCTTTGTCCTGGTGTGCCATAAAGGTGTAATGATTGATTTGGTGCAATACTTACTCGCCCAAAATCCATTGCTACCGTAGTTTTCTCTTTAAACTGTGCTATCTCATCTGTCGCTTTTCTGTCAGTGTCTACAACTTCTATTTCACTAAGTGTACGGATAAAGCTTGTTTTCCCCGCTCCTACGCCTCCTGTCACGACTATGCGTAAGACTTCCATTAAGCTTTGCTCCTCAAAAACCCAACTAAATTTTGTAGGAATGTAGTACTGACTTTCAGCGTCTCTGGTTCTTTAGATTTTTTCGCTCTCATACTAGAATAATTTTCTACAGGAAAATTTACTGTGCTATCATTCAACTCTAGTGTCGATTTTATCACAGGAACTTCCTCTACCAAACCAGCAAGCATCAGCCGGAATGCAGCCTGCTGAACCACAATCGTTGGTTGATTGAGTTGAGATGCGATCGTCGCTAAATCTACATTACCATTGGCAAACTCCCACAGCTGCCACTCAAAAGCGTTCAAATGAATCTGTGGTTTGTTGCTGACAATACTTTGGATGGTAGAACAAGCATCTGGAAGTACATCTGCCAATACTTTCCAGTTTTTTAATGTCCTAAGAGCCATCAGAGCTACTTCTGTCGCTTTGATACTGATTCCTGTCATTTCCTGCCAAGGTAAAGCCGCTTTGCTATCAAGTTTAAAGACTCCCGTCTGTATTTCAAAAAGCTCTCTAATCTGTTGGAGTTGGCTGCCAAATAACAGGTTGAGTTGCTCTGCACTAAGTAGTCCTTGTGTTTTTAGATGTATACCAATCGGTGTGGTTGCGGGTGTTTGAGTTAATAGATTATCTATAACTTGCTGTTTTGCCAATCCCCGTTGTACGATTTTATGGATTAAACCCTGACCGTTCAATTGATGAGCAGCAGCAACAATACGTCCCTGTTTAAACCACATATAGAAATAATAGGATTTAGAGCTAGGAGCATGAAGGTTTGGTAAAGTACATACAGTTAAACATCCGGATTTTCTTCCTTGGTCGATGAGTTGAAACAACTCAGCTAGAGAAAAATCTGTAAAAGAACTAGATAGGCTCATTAGTTGAGTAAATTAATTTATTTAGATCTCAGCAATTTACGTGATACTGCACCTTTTTAATACTTTTGCACATAAGTACACACCTACTTGCAGAAAAAAATTAGAGTAATTACGTGTTAAATGCTGCATCTATCAAGAAGCATAAATATATGCCTGAATGATTAGAATAAGTCATTGTACTTATTTGAAAATCTTATACCATTTATTAAGTCAAAATACTTAATAAAATTACAGTATAATGTATAATTTTATATATAAAAGTATCAAGTTTACGCAGCTAGTACCATTAATTTATTTTGGCAATCAGGTTAGTAATTGGTAATTTTTATTTGTTCTTCCCGATTCCGATTACCTATTCTCAGTTTCCTTTAAACTATTGAGTAATGTTTTTGTTTAGTTTTATTTTGAAAAAATAAGTTTTCTCAAGAAATGTAACATTAATTATAATTAAATTTTTTTAATGATTTATGAAAATCAATTCTGGGCAAAAAATTTCGTTGATGCTAGGTGTTAGGGTGATTTGGCTACTGCCTACCACCAATTACAGACATCCAGTCCGGCTGTAGAAGCCACTCAAGTTACAGCTGTCTACCTTTCACCCCAAGAGCCAGATTACTTTGCTGCCGATTCTCGCCCAGTTGCACTTTATCGCTATCGTCTAGAATTTTTTCCACTTCATTTCTCAAGCGGCAACTGAAGTCAAATACAATGCAGACGTACTCAAAACAGAGATTAATGAATAGGTGCAATCGCTTCCCGGATACAGCTTCATCCTTCCCAAAATTGCCTTCGTCACAGACTTATAGGCAATAGTTTTATTTGATACATACGACAACACAAACAAAGGCTCCTTCAAGAAAATAGTGCGCTGGTGCGCTCGTAAAGAGTCAAATTAATTGCACCAGCGCACACTCATGTCTTACGCCGAACCTTCAGGTATTGAAGAAAAAACATTTATTTCGCTCTGGTGTAGGACGCAAAGTCTGCCCTTGGGAAGTTTCCCAAGGGCTGTAGCTTTGCAAGAAATAATGCGTCCTTACTTCAATCCACGCTTATTTATCTATGGGGTTATTCGCTTTCTCCTAAAATTACTCCCGAACTACCAGAAGAATACCGCTATATAAAACCGCTCTCGAGCCAAAGAAGCCAAGAAAGAAGATAAAGGAAATCTGATAGTTTTATTCGATTGCGTACCAAGGTAAAATAACTCAGACACTACTCGTGAAATCTGCACGTTTCAGGTAAGATTTGGAGATAACATTTTTCGGGGCTTGAAATGGCTAACATCGTCAAACAGCCGTGCGATGAAGGAGTGATTCGATCTACACCATGTGCTGCCCCTTGCTCTAGAAATGTCAGACTTTGGGTGCTAGTAGCAACGATTCTGGGTTCGAGCATGGCGATGATTGATGGTACTGTCGTCAACGTGGCACTTCCAGTATTGCAATCAGAGTTAAATGCAACCTCTACCGACGTGCAGTGGATTGTTGAATCGTATGCGCTGTTTCTTGCAGCACTTATCTTGGTTGGTGGTTCATTGGGGGATCGCTTTGGACGACGGAGTATCTTTGCTTGTGGTATTGCCCTTTTCGCCTTAGCCTCTGTATGGTGTGGTCTATCACTGAACGTGCATCAATTAATTTTGGCAAGGGCAGTTCAAGGAATTGGTGGTGCTTTACTTGTACCTGGAAGTTTAGCAATTATCAGTGCCTCGTTTAGCTCAGAACAACGTGGGCAGGCAATAGGCACTTGGTCGGGGTTCACAGCCATTACCTCAGCACTTGGTCCGGTTATAGGTGGTTGGTTGTTGGAACATGCTTCTTGGCGCTGGATCTTTTTTCTGAATGTGCCATTTGCAGTGAGCGTTCTGAGTATTTTGTTTTGGCATGTTCCAGAAAGCCGCGATGAAGAGTCCGCACGACTTGACTGGTGGGGAGCAACCTTCGCCACTCTCGGCTTGGGGGCGATCGTCTATGGACTCATTGAATCATCGCAGCGAGGATTGCTGCATCCGTTGGTTCTAAGCTGTTTGGTAGTTGGCGCAATTCTCTTGGGTGCGTTTATTTTTGCTGAGGCAAACAGTCGCGCTCCGATGATGCCGCTATCTTTATTTCAGTCGCGGACTTTTAGGGGAGCAAATTTAGTGACTTTGTTCCTTTACTCAGCTTTGAGTGGGGTGTTTTACTTTGTTCCGTTCAATCTAATTCAAGTTCAGGGTTACTCGACAACGGCTGCAGGCGCAGTCTTCCTACCATTTATTCTCATTATGTTCCTGCTATCGCGTTGGTCTGGAGGTTTAGTAAGTCGTTATGGTGCAAAGTTACCCTTGACAATTGGTCCGATTATTGCGAGCTTTGGGTTTGCAGCCTTTGCCATACCAGGAGTTGGTGGGAGTTACTGGACAACGTTTTTTCCGGCGATGGTAATCTTGGGTTTGGGTATGGCAATCAGTGTTGCACCATTGACAACAACAGTGATGGGTGCCGTCAGGCAGCGCCAAGCTGGTGTCGCTTCAGGAATTAATAATGCTGTTGCTCGTTCTGCCGGGTTGATAGGAATCGCAATCCAAAATATTTTTGTCTTTTATATTTTCAATCACAGTCTAGATCGACGTTTGGCAAGATTGGGAATACCACCCGAAGTACAAAAACTATTGAATGAACAACGCATCAAGTTAGCTGGGGCGGAAGTTCCTCACGATGTGAGTCCCCTAGTGAGTAGAATGCTGAAAAACGCGATCGCTCTTGCATTCGTAGATAGCTTTCGCACTTGTATGTTTATTGCCGTTGAACTGGCATTGCTAAGTGCGATTGTCGCTGTTGTGACGATTGGGAACAGCAAAAAGCAAATTTAGCTACATCGTCAGCACCCCCAGATTCAATCTGGGGGCTCCCTTGCAGAGAAACTAATGAGAAATAAGATCCCCGACTTCGTAAAAGTTGTTGGGGATCTTGATCAAGCAATTCTCAAGGAGCACAGATTACATCGTTTGACAAACGGTTGGGCTTTTAAGTACCTGTGCAAAATTAATTTTATATTCACGTCGCCTGAAATACTTGTGAAACCGTGATTCCAGGTTCAAGAGATCTATAAATAATTTTGCATAACTACTTACCTAGAAAAATCTGCCAGCCTCCGGAAAAATCGCCCCATGAAAAGTTGTTCTTTTTGTATACCAGTTGACAATTGGGGCGATTTTTCCGCTTCAACGTTGGCTCTAAACCCCTTACTTGTAATGAGGCTGGCAGATTTTTCCGGGTTTGGTGAGACGGCAGAGCGCAATACTTCAGCCTTTAGACTAAGAAAATCTCATATTGTAGTTAGTACTATAGTGGTCGTTGTTAACACTTGATGTGAGTTCAACAGATCTCGAAAAGGAGAAGACCTCGATTGAGAACAAGCAAGAAACAGGGACAGAACAAATCACTATCAGCACATCCTAAAGTAGGCGAGCAAAGAGGGACTATTCTACCGACACCACTACCAGAACAAGTAAGTCATAATATTGAGACGATTATAGATTTACATGCACGCCACGAAAAAGAAGTGTCCCGGCACCAACGGTTTGTAGAAGACATGACGCTTTTTTTTGGTCGTCCGAGATTTCTGTACAGTATCCTGTTTATGATTGTCCTCTGGATTACAGCCAATAGTTTGCCAAAACGTTTTAGATTACCGCGATTTGACCCCCCTCCGTTTGCCTGGTTGCAGGGATCGGTTACTGTCGGCTCGTTACTAATGACAACAGGTGTACTGATTACGCAAAACAGACAAGCAAAGCTGGCTAACCAAAGAGCACAGCTAAACCTACAAATAAACCTACTATCCGAGCAAAAAATGGCTAAACTTATCGCACTGATTGAGGAATTGCGCCAAGATATTCCTGATGTAATAGATAGGCAGGATGATGAGGCTGAGAAAATGAAGGAAACTGTTGACCCGCATATGGTCGTGGATGTACTTGAAGAAACACTAGCAGAAGAACTGGAAGATCTTGAGGAGTAAACATACCACAAACACTCTTAAAATGATTTTGGACTACCTCACAAGCAATCTTTGGAGGCTGGGAATAATGATATGAACTCAATTTTTTAGATTGGGGATTTTAGATTTTTTCTTGATCCCAAATCCCACATCTAGATTTGTCACATGTTATTGCTATTGTGTCACTCGCTTCTGTCCACGAGCAACCGTTGGAGCTAGTACAGCGCTCATTGCACACATGACGACAACAAGACCTAAAGCAATGCGCAGATTAAGAAAGTCAGCGACGAAACCGATTAAGGGTGGACCGCAAAGAAATCCGCAGTAGCCAGTTGTTGTCACTGCCGCCAGTGCTTGACTGGAAGGAATTCCTGGAGTGCTTCCAGCAGCACTAAAGACGATTGGCACAAGGGTTGACAAGCCAACTCCAACACAGGCAAAACCGATCAGCGTTACAAGCGGCTGAGCAATTATTAAAGATAACCCCAATCCGATCGCGGCAACAGTGCCACCAAAGCGTACCATCCGGACTGGTCCCAGACGCTGAGTAGGGCGATCGCCACTCAAGCGACATACAGCCATAGCGAGCGAGAACACCGTGTATCCAGCTGCCGCCAGTCCTGGTCCTGTCGCAAGTGTCTGGCTGAGGTAGACTGCACTCCAGTCAGCCATTGCGCCTTCGCTAAGCATGACGCAAAATGCTACTATACCTAATTGAAAGAGTGACCTTGTTGGCAGAGCAAACTTTGACTCATTCGTAATATTCCTCTCAGTAGGCAACAACTTTCGTGATGCAAAAGCTACTATCATTCCCAGTAAAAGTGCTGCCCCTAGCAAATGTGACTTGGGGTTAACCCCTAAAGAAGCTACCAAACCGCCACTAGCCGCACCAACCATGCCGCCTGCACTATACAAGCCGTGAAATGACGACATGAGCGGTCGGTGATAACGCTGTTCGACCGCAACAGCTTGAGTATTCATGGATACATCTACTGTCCCAAAAAGAGCGCCCAAAACCATCAGAGAGATCGTTAGTAGTGGTAGATTAGGAGCTAGGGTAGGCAGAGGTAGTGCGATACAGTATACCAAAGCTGCTAATTTTGTCACCGGACGACTACCAAAGCGAGTCACCAACCATCCGGCTGTAGGCATTGCCAGCACGGCTCCGACGGCTGTACCTAGCAGTGCAACTCCCAGATCAGCATTACTTAATGCCAGTTTCTGTTGAATTTCTGGAATGCGTGTTACCCAGTTAGCAAATCCTGCACCACCGACGAAAAATACTGCTGCCACCGCCAATCGGGCAGCTTTTGGTACTTCCGCTTCTTTATAACGAGTTGTATCACTCAAATCGTGTTTCATAATGTTAAGTCTAACATTATGGTACTCTTACGAACGACATCTCTAAAAGCTTTTCGATTAGATCGGCAGCACGCTGCGGACCGTTATAGCGCTGGAACTCTGCTTGTAATCGGTGCGCGTTGTATTTGTAGCGTGAGTCGCGCAGGATAGTTTTCACGGCATCACGGATTTGTGCGGATGATGGGGTTCCCGTTTTCAGGTTGATACCTACACCAGCCCATGCCACACGCGCTGCGATTTCCGGCTTTTCCTCTGTTCCTCCCGCCACAATGAGGGGCACCCCATTGGACAAGGCTATCTGCACGCTACCAAACCCGCCGTTCGAGACCATTACATCTACGTGCGGCATGAGGTAGTAGTAGGGGATAAACTGCTCCACATGCACGTTATCTGGCAACGAGTCGATCTTGATGCTTTCAACGGGGATGCCACCTGTGGTTGCTACGACAACTACATCCTCATCGACTAACGCCCGTATTGTCGGGATCAGGAGATCGTTGAGATCGTAGTTCGCCAAAGTACCTTGAGTCACAAGAATTACCGATCGCTCGCCGTGCAGCTCATTCCACCACGAAGGCGCGTCAAACTGCTCTACTGGTGGACTGATTAGAGTGCCGACAAAATGCGTGTGTTCATACAAATCGCTACGGGGATACTCGAAAGCAGGCACAGTACCAAGCAGATACAAATCCGGTGGTTGAATAATGCTTTCTAGCACACTTTTATTGAGGATCGGCAAATCTACACTGGCGCGGAGCCGATCCGTGTAGGTTCGCACGTCGCGCAAAGCGATGCGATCAATGAAAAAATGCAACAGGGCATTGCGTAGCCGTCCAAGAGGTGAGCTATCTGGTGGTAATGCTAAGCCGATAGGCGCAGTATCTTTGCTGCTGAAAGAATACATTGAAACAGCAACGGCTGCGGCTGGAATGCCAGTTTTTTCGCGCACAAAGCCTACACCAAAGCACACCTCATCGGCAACTAGTAGATCGGCAGGAAACTCATCTAGTAGGCTAAGAATATCTTTCATTTGTTTGGGTGCCTGCTCAATAAACAGAGCCTTGAGGGTTTCGATCAAAGCCGACAAACCTTGCAACCCATGAAGTTTTGGAAAGGCTTCCTCCCGACTCTTCCCGCTGAAATCGTCAGCTGCGTGCATCGGTTTATAAGTGGCTCCAAGTCGCTCTATTTTGGCTTGGAAAGCCTTGCCAGCATACCACCAGACTGTGTGTCCGCGATTGACCAACTCGCGAGCTACCGTTGCCATTGGGTTGAAATGGCTCTCCACTGGGGAAGTCGCTATCAAAATACGAGCCATTTGTCTGCTCCTTCTTTCAATCAAAACTTATTATTATCTGCTCTTACTTCAACTTAAAAAAAGGGCGTTGCATAATTGAAGTATGAATTAGCCGATCACATTGGCGAGGCAGCGCGTTGCGGAGCCATTGCTGTTCGCGCAGCGTCTCCGCTCCTGAGAAGACGGAGAGCCAGTGCATTCCTATATTGCGTTGGGGTTCCCCCCGTTGTAGCGACTGCCGTCGCAAAGACGCTTTGAATCGTTGTTTAGTCATCAGGGAAAATGTTAATTCATACCTCTATTCAGCAACGCCTAAAAAAGTTCTCTCAATCAAATCGCACGCAGACTGGACACCATCCTCAGCATCAACTCTTTCTTTCACGGATTGTGCGGTTGTTTTGTAAGTTGGATTGCTGAGCAATTGATGAAGTGCCGTCACCGCCTGATCGCAGCGATAACTTTCTCGTGGAATTTGAAGTGCAATGCCTAAGCGAACGACACGTGCGGCATTGTCAGGCTGATCGAATGCATATGGTACGACTAATACCATTTCACGAAAATCTTGATACTATTTGCTCCCCCTGCTCCCCCTGCAT
>CALMVQ010000247.1 GCA_937873135.1 uncultured Scytonema sp.
AAGCATTTTTAAAAAATATATTAATATTTTAGCACGTTAAGTACGCAAGAGCCGTCTTCTAGCGATACTCTCAGTGGATTGCAAGATAAGATGCAGGAATATATTGACAACGGTGCATCACTGGGTTGGTTGATTGATCGCAAAAACCCAAAAGCGGAATACTTAGATACGTTTGTATTTTTAGGGATAAAAACAATGACTGAAGCGCAATTAACCGCAACCAAAATCCCTGTAAACAACCTAATAGATATGCTTGCTGCTATTGGAAACCGTGACTATTCCCGGTTCCAAGAACTAGAACAAGTTTTTGTTTCTCAATACGGGGAAGAAGTTTGGCAGGAGGTTTTTAACTTTCGCGTCTTACCAGCACTTGACAAGCCGACTAGCCAGTGGTTATTAGCACAGTGGATGAGCCACGGAATCAACGGTATCAAGAAAATCGCATGAATATTGTGTAGAAGTGCGTGGCAACTTCCCTCGCAACTGACATGGCTAGTAATCAATCCTAAAAATCATCAAAGCCTTTCTGGATAAGACTTTGGCGGTTTAATGGGTAGAATTAGTCTAAACTCCAATTCAAATAGGCATTTCAGCCAACAGCGATCCTGTGATGTTAAGGCGATCGCTATGAATAAGCGTTGTTAGACGCCTTTTTCGGCAGGGCTGAAACCCTTTTTTTTACGTAGGTTTCCGAAAGTTTGCGATTTACTGAATGTAGTTAATTGCCTGTTAATATACTTCTTAATTGCCGAGCCTTGTCAATACTTGAACGAGCTTCAGCTTTTTGAAATAAGTTTGCAGTACTTAATTTATTCGGACTTTTCGCATCTACATCATTTACTAATCGACGTTTTAATTCATCAAGTAAAGCAGATGATTTTGCTGGAGAATTTGAAGAAGTTTTTAATACTTCTTCCGTCTCATTGATTAAAGTAGCAAGTAGCCAAGCTCTAGAAATAGAAAATGGGTGTTGACCCTGTTCTTCTATATAATCTGTACTAAGAGAATAGTCAAAGCAATCAAGCAGCGTTTGTGAATCATTCAAAGAAACATGGAACGCATTTAAGAGATTTTTAAGTTTGCGATAAATATAGTCTTCTATTTCATCTACTTGCTTGCTCCAGCGTTCTGGTATTCGATAAGTTTCTTGGAGAACTTCTATCCTATCGCCAATATTCAAACTTCCTTGTGTTTTTAATGAGCCTATTTGCGTAGGTAGATTTTTACTTTTTAGGCTAACTTCTAAATAGGTTTTATCCCATAATCCCGGCTCTCGATATAAGCAAAATATATCTTCCAATTTACGCCGAGCACCAGGGTTAATTCTTTGGCAGGTTAAAGGGTCTGATTCTCTTTTTATTCGTTGATTACAGACAAGACAACTTGGAACTAAGTTATAAGGATGACAGGCTAGATGTGGATATTTACTTTTCGGTAGATAGTGATCGATATCTGTTTGAATACTTCCTGCCTTAGTACTATATTTAGATTCATCACAAGCAGGACAAATAAATAATGTTGCATTTTCTGCTTGAAATGCGGTTAAAAAATTTTGCGCTCCAAAAGCAGAAGGATTGTTATCCGAAAATATGTATCGAGGAAAACCAGGGTTTTTCTTTCTAGGGCTACTTACTTCTCGTAAAACGTTTTCGTAGAAACCGATGAGAAAATCTGATGCTGCGTTCTGCCAAGAAGTTATGGTTTGATAATTGAGAGGCTCTAGAGTACCCGTTGCTCGCTTCAGAAGCCTAAAAGCTTCAAGGGCAATTTGCTTAACCCATTTGCGTTTATCAGTGGTAGGAGTAGGGTCTTGTGCAATGTCTTGGAGAGGACTATAGGGTTGAAAAGCATCTTTTGGGTAAGAAATTACTGCTTCCAGGGAATTTTCATCAACTAATTGATGACGCAGATTCCTCTCGGCTGTGCTGTTACTAAATAAAACTCCTGATGGAACTAAAACTGCTGCACGTCCATTTAAAGAAAGTTTTTGGAGTGCTAAAGATAAAAGTGCCGTTTCGCTACGGCTACCTACTTTCTGTTCTAAACTTATCTCTGCTAGATAAGCATCAATTTTTGCACCAAAAGGAGGATTTATGAGAATCCTGTCAAATCTTGTTGTTTCTAATTCAGAACTAAGGGCAAATATTTGTAGGGCATTGCCGTTAAGAATTTTGGCGTTTAATTCATGGAGTTTAACATTAGCATAAGCAATTCTTGCCCATTCTGAAGAGATATCAATACCGATGGTTAGCCCTTGAAGTTTATGAGCATGATTTACTAATAAACCAGCACTACCACAAGCGAAATCTGCTAGGCTATGATTTGCCTCAACTTGGGCAAGACTAATCATACTTTTAGCAATATGTCGAGGCGTGGGGTAGCCTCCACCTGCAAGCATATTTGGTAGGTAAAAGATAACATGACGGTCTAAAAGTTTTGCCGTTCCTCCTGCTGTGTTTGCTGCTTCGGTGAGGAGTTGTTTGATTTTTTGTGTGTTTAAATTTGGTTGATTTGGCTTTCTCGGTTGTAGTTCTTCGTCAGGAAATTCTTGTTCGTTAATTTCTAGCAAAAATGCAGCGATATGCTCAATAATCGCAAGGTCGTAAGAAATTCCTACTTTACGGAATTCTGACCAAACTTGATTCAGCAAATCGCTCACTGTTGCCATAATCTACAATTCTCCCCGAAAAGCTCGCTCTAAAATTGATTGCTCAAGCATATCCAGCACATTAGCATCTTGTTAGTAAATTCCTCTAGGGTAACTTTTCCCTGACGATACGCCAGCAAGTTTTGAAAAACTTGCCGCGCTTCCGCAAAATGCTCGTCTGCAATAGGATTACCTTTACTGAATTTTTTCAACTTCTCAGGCAAAGGCATCTCATAATAAAGAACTTCTTTCGTAGAACTTGAACGCTCAAAAAACACCAGTGCCGTTTTTACATCCGAGTAAGGCGCAAAAGCTCCCGAAGGCAAACTAACTACCAAAAATAAATTGAAATCATTAAGCAATAATTGCTTAACAGTAGCAAAAGCACCGCTACGAAATAGCGTTCCTTCTGGCACTACCATGCCACAACGAGATCTGCTCGATGGTTTTAATTTTTTAATAATATGTTCAACCGCGAGCAATTCTGTAGCATTACTTTTTACCGGAAAATTCTCTTGAATTTGAGCATTTTCTTTTCCTCCGAAAGGAGGATTTGTTAGCACGATATCAAAACGCTCTGAGACATTTTTTAAATTTTCTGCCAGGGTATTTCGTCGGCGGATATCAGGAACTCGAACGCCATGTAACACCATATTCATGATACCAAGCAGGGCTGGCAGTGCTTTTTTCTCTTGCCCTACAAAGGTGTCATCCTGAACAATTCTGTGGTCTTTTGTTGTTTTCTCCTGCTTTTGCATCTGTAAATATGCTTCTACCAAAAACCCACAGGAGCCACAAAAAGGGTCATAAACTGTTTCACCGATTTGGGGAGCAATTACTTCTACCATGAAACGAATAATTGCACGGGGTGTATAAAATTCACCCGCCATTTTATTTTCGCTTCCCAGCCGTTTTAACAAGTCCTCATATATATGGGAAACGGTGTGAATATCATCGGGATTTTTAAAATCAATGCTATCGATAATCTCTAGTACATCCTTGAGGTTATAGGGCGAGGCGCAGAGAACGACATTGCGATCGCTAAAAATCCCAGCAATTACCTCACGTTCTGACGAACTGCAGAGACTAGCCAAATAAGGTATTAGTTCTAAGCGCACAAACTGCATCAATTTTTCGCCATCCCATTCTGCTGTAGAGCGGCGACCATTTCCCCCTATTTTTTTACCTAACGCTTTTATGACCCAATTCGACCAGCGATAAGCTTCATCAATGACTCGCTTGTAACTTCGCCCTGCTAATTCTGCTTCTAACTCAAAATTTTCTTCCTGCTCATCAAGGAATTTTAAGAACAACAACCAAGAAAGATGTTCGACATACTCCATTATGCCGCCACAATTATCGTCACGGCGTAATATGTCACAAGCTTTCCAGATGTCATTGGTTAATTGTTCCCTACTCACGCAATTTCCTCACGGTACAGACGTTGCTGCAACTCATTTAATGTTAGGCGCAGATTATTAATCGTACCAAAACGTTGTACTACTCCTGACACTTGTCCCATTTCCCGAAAAGGCGATAGCCGAAAAATTTCAGGGTTTACCATTTCTTCTACACCCACCAAGCGATACTTGTCAAGTAAGGCTAAAATTACTTCTTGTGCTTCCGGGGTTCGGCTTTGCAAAAATTGCTGTTCGTAGTTGAGGAAAGCTTCAAACCGCTCATCTCTGGTGTGAATTGGTTTGCTAAAGGCAATATGCGCCAAAAGGTCGAACTGGTCAGATCTTGGTTGCGCTAACACTTCGGCTAGCACTTCTATGTGAACGCTTTCAACCTCTAATTCTTCGAGAAACGCTTGCCGCAGGTTTGAGTCTGTCCAAATTTCATGTAGTTGTTCCCAGTTTAGCGCACAGTCCATGATTTTTGCTTTAGTATAGTCAAAGTATTGCGCCAAGGTCAATTGTTCGCCTGTGGACTCCACAAGAAAGGTGACTTCATCAGCAATTGTCACCTCCAACCCTCGGACGCTAATTTTACCAATAACTGCTTGTTGTGGTTTGAGTTCGATAGTAACAGTTTGTGTTGCATCTCGCGCTGTTTCCACTGTTACCATCCGGGAGCGAAACCCAGTACCAGTAACAGATAAGCGAATACTTGCAGCAGGAAGCGGCTCCAAGCAAAAGTAGCCATTGTTATCAGTGTGGACGGGAATAGTTTGTTGGTTAACACCGATGAGCGCACTGACAGAAGCACCTACTAGCATTTGCCCTGTATCAGCATGAACTACAGTTCCTTCCAAGATACTGGTTCTAGCACCCGTACTTTCAATCGCTGGTTCTTCTGGAGGATGATCCCATTCATCAAACAATCGGGAGGCTCCTACATAATCGATAATCCGAAACCATTCCTTCCCAGTTGTTGAATCTATCCGCGAACCTCGACCAATGATTTGTTTGAAGAGAATGGGCGAGGAAATCGGTTTCATAAAGACGATATTTTTACACGATGGCACATCTACACCAGTACTTAGCAGCTCGGCGGTGGTAGCTACTACAGGTGTTTTGCGATCGCTATCTTGAAACTGGTTTAACCAAGAGATGGCTTCTCCTTCTGCAATAATTGGTACTGCATAATTTGAATAACCAAGACCGGAAAATTCATTTTGTAGCAGACGCGCAACCAACCTTGCATGGCTCATATCCACACAAAACACCATTGTCTTGTCCATTGCCCCAAAGTGGTTGAGCAAAACAACCAAATGTTTTACCATTGCGGCGGTGCGATCGGGTACGGTGATTTCGCGCTCAAACTGTGCTGTTAAATAAACATCCCGCAACTTTGAGTTTTCAGGCACATAAATTTCTGCACCTTGTACCTGTGCATCATCAATTTGTAGTCCGTTTTTATCGACGCTAGTCCTAACCTTATGTACCTTATAAGTAGCAAGGAAACCGTCTTCAATCCCTTGACCGAGACTGTAGTTGTATGCAGGCGGTTGCCAATTACCCTTGAAAGGTTCTTTGGGGTTGAGGGGAATTTCAGGTTCTTCTGAGCAAAAATAAGCATATGTATCAACACTTTCACTCTGCTTAGGCGTAGCCGTCATCCCCAGATGGATTGCACTATAAAAATGTTGCAGGATTGCGTTCCACTTGCCAAAACCAGAACGGTGGCACTCGTCAATAATAATTAGTCCAAAAAAATCAGAAGGAATACGCTTAAATAGGGCTTCCCCATTATCTTCAGCATCAAGTGACTGGTAGAGAGCAAAGTACAGTTCCCGGTTAGCATTAAACTGCCCACCACGAATTAACCCCCGTGGGTCAGACTGTCCTGTGGCAAAAGGAGTAAATGCATTATATGCCTGATTGCACAATGCTATGCGGTCTGTAATGAAGAGAACAGGTTTTTTCAGCCAACCTGATTTTTTCAATTTCCAAACTATCTGGAATGCAGTAAAAGTTTTTCCTGCACCCGTCGCCATTGTCAACAAAATTCGTTTTTGAGCAGCCATCATGCGCTCAATCACACGGCGAATAGCCACTTCTTGAAAATAGCGAGGTTCCTTACCACAAATAGAAGTAGGGCAAAAAGGATACAACAGAGGATGAGTTTGCTGAACTCGCTTAGTTGTATAAGAACTTCCTGCTTCTGCAACACGGTTAGTTGTAAATTGTGTGGTTGTTTGCCTGCGATACTGCTCCCAGCGATGCCATAAATCTTCTGGTGTTGGGAATGAAGACAACTCACGGCTTCGATTGGACAAAAAGTCAAACTCTACGAACCCATGCCCATTGCTGGAATAAGCAAAAGGCACATCCAACATTTTGGCGTAGGATTTTGCTTGCTCTAAACCCGCATCAATAGCTTTCGTCTCATCCTTCGCTTCCAAAACGGCTATCATCTGCCCGTGGTAACGCAGCGAAGAATCTCGACGACGAGGTTGCCGTCGTCGAGATTCTTCGCCTACTAAATAAATTCTGCCAGCAGTTACGGTTTGCCCCTTCACGAAGTAGTGTTCACGTTCAATTAAACCCTCGCCCCAAGCCGATAATTTGATTTTGGGGTCGATGAGTTTTGCTCGTGTGTCTGCTTCGTTGTATGAACTCACACTTTTAGCCTCTTTGACAGAATTACAGACACCTCTCACTCTCCGTGAGTATAGGTAACTAATATTTCATTTATATACTGTTTTTTCGGTAATGAAAGCGGATGCGGTGCATGATGACTAAGGTAGGAGAAAGATCGTGAGCGCAGTTAATTTCAATGGCGATCGCCGTCTTATTACTGGGCAAAATGGGGAAATTTTGGGTGATAATTGAGAAGGATAGGATAAGGAGCAACTATGTTGTCTGTAAAAGGGACATTCCAAAATGGTGTCGTACAGCTTAATCAGCCTGTTGCTGGACGGGATGGGCAAAGGGTGCTGCTAACGGTGTTTTTGCAAGAGGAAAATGAATCACTGATCGCAGATTCAGCCTGGGGTGATTTTGCCCAACTACTCAAGGAATGTCAGGTAAATACAGGAATTCGTGACTTAGCTCACCAACATGATCATTATCTCCACGGCACACCAAAGCGGGAAGATTAAGCTTGGTGAAAGTTTTTGTAGACACAGCCGCATGGATTGCTCTCGCCAATGCTGATGATGAATTGCATCTTCGTGCAAACCAAATTATGAGTGACTTGCTCACTCGAAAGGCAAGATTAGTTACAACTGAGTTTGTGCTAATGGAAGTGGCAGATGCCCTCGCTGCTCCAAATCTCCGGTCAACTACTATCCAGTTCATTAACCGATTGCGACAAGCTCCGATTTTACGCATCATTCCTCTCAGTGAAGACCTGCTAGCAGATGGTTGGACGCTTTACAGTCAACGCTTAGATAAAGGCTGGGAATTAACCGATTGTACCAGTTTTGTAGTCATGCTGAGTGAACAAATCACCCAGGCGTTTACGAGCGATCACCACTTTGAGCAAGCAGGATTTGTAAAGCTTTTGTACTTGGTGATATTTGCATGTTTCATTCAAGTCGGTTTCACTTCAATTGCTCCCAAGGAGCGAAGATTTCGTCTTTGATCTTCTGTTAACCCAAAAACACCTGTAATGTTCATCCCTTCATAGGGTTTAGGGATCTTCAAAGATACAGGTCGTTCAAATTCACCTTTGTCCATGTTTCTCAACTGGATGATTCCATTATCGATTCCACTGGCGATTTGTTGACCATCGGGGCTGAAGGCAACGGATAGGACTTCATCAGCTTCTTCCTGAAAGAATTTTATGGGCTTTTGATCGCGAACATTCCATAAATATATAGTTCCGTCTTGACAACCACTGAGGAGGATTTGTCCATCAGAACTGAAAGCAACTGAATGTACCCAGTTCTTATGTCCTGTGAGAGTTTTGATGCACTCACCAGTATGAACATCCCATATTTTGACGGTATGATCGTTGCTGCCACTGGCAATGAGCTGCCCATCGGGACTGAAGGCGATCGCTCTGACTAAGTTCTGATGACCTGACAATATCTTGGGGGAAGCATAAGAGTGAACATTCCAAATCCTGACGGTACGATCATCGCTGCCACTGGCAATTAACTGTCCATCAGGACTGAACGCAACCGATCTTACCCAATTCGTATGACCATGCAATATAGAACGTCCAATACCTTGATGAACATCCCAGATTCTCACAGTGTGATCATCACTGCCGGAAGCAAGTAGCTGTCCATCAGGACTGAATGCAACTGATCTTACCCAGTGATTGTGATCTGTCAGAACCTGGAGACATTGCTTACCCCCGTTAGCTTTAAGATCCCAGATTCTGATGCTGCGATCATCACTGCCACTGGCAAGCAACCTACTGTCAGGAGAGAAAGCTACTGACCAAATGCGGCTTGTATGTCCTCGTAAAGTGGTGGCGATCTTACGAGTATGAAGATCCCATATTCTGATCACCTTGTCTTCACCACCACTGGCTAAGAACCCGCCAACCCCCTTGACTAAGGCGGACGAAGAAGATTCTGGGCTGAAAGCAACCGACAAAATCCAATTAGAGTATCCCCCCACCATATTTAAGCACTTACCATCCGAGGCATCCCAAGTTCTCACAGTTTGGTCGTCACTACCACTAGCAATCAGCTTTCCATCCAAGCTAAAAGCTACAGACCAAACACGATTATCATGCCCGTACAAAATGTTCAAGCACTTACCATCCGAGGCATCCCAAATTCTCACCGTGTTGTCATCACCGCCACTGATGATTCGTTGACCATCAGAACTGAACGCTACTGACCTAACCCAATTATCATGTCCTGACAGGGTTATACGACACTTACCTGTACGAAAGTCCCAGATTTTCACAGTGTTGTCATCACCGCCACTCACAATTTGTCGCCCATCAGAACTGAATGCCACTGATCTTACCCAGTTCTTATGTCCCGTTAAAGTCTTGAGGCACTGACCTTTTTGAACTTCCCATATTTTGATCGTCTTATCTTCTCCACTACTAGCCAATATCCCCCCTTCGCCCCTTTTAATCAGAGAGCTTGAGGAATTTGGACAAAAGGCAACTGACCAAACCTTACCAACATGTCCTGTGAGGGTTCTTAAGCACTCACCAGCATCGACATTCCATATCTTCACGGTTCCATCTTCACTACTACTAGCAAGTAGCTTGCCATCATCGCTAAAGGTGACCGAACGAACACAACTACTATGCCCCTCTAGTGTGCTGAAGAACTTACCAGTTTTAATATCCCATATCCTGATAGTTTGGTCTTCGCTGCCACTGGCAAACTTTTGACCATCAGGACTAAAAGCGATCGAGCGAACCCAGTGAGTATGTCCTTTACATATGGAACGTCCTTGTCCCTGAAATAAGCAAATTTCGCCATTAGAAGAACCGATCGCCAAAGACTCTCCGCTAAAGGCAACTGACAAAATACTGCCGAAGGGTTCTTTAAAAAGAGAATCATCCAGATGAGCACCTGTAAGATTTGTATTTTGCAGGTTGGCATAAGTCAAGTCAGCACCTTTAATGACAGTTTGGCTCAAATCCTGACCTGCTAATGCTTCTGAATCAATTTGCAACAATATTGTTACAGCATACCCAGCAAGACACCCAACTTCCCTTTCCGTTTTGCCTCGCGTGGCTTTGATAATTTTTAGCAGACACTCAGCAGCAGTTTTCGATCTGTCAAGCATATATTCGAGTAGCTCGAACATTCCCTTAGTGAGTTCTCTTTGTCTGTTCGTGAGATCTCCCAGTCTAAAAGCATCGAATAAACGGATTAATGGTTCGGTAGAAAATTCTTTGAGCGGCGCAATTGCTATGACTTTACCCTGTTCATCCACTTGTCGTTGAAAATAGGAAGACCAAGTATAGGACTGAGGTGGAGTGTTTAAGTCTACATGCGACGCATCAAGAGCCAGATCGACAAAGTCTGGAGCTAATACTCCCAGTTGTGCAGCAAATTTATAGGCGATAAAAAACTCTAGGAAGGAGCGATGAGCTAACTCGTAGTCACCATCAGCATTTCGAGTTAACATAGATTGACCCATCATGTCGTAGCTCCAGTGGTCTACCTCCTCCGGTTCCTGTACAATGGCACCAAATAATAAGCGAATTCGTTCGGGAAACTTTCGATAGTTAAGTTGCATTTGATCGGTGACAAACATTTCCCAAGACAGCTCGCATAAAAAGTAAAGCTTGTCAGCAGGAGAAGTAAATGTGCGCTCGGCTTTAATATCCCGAGCCATTTTGTGTCTCACCGCTAAGAGATAGATGTGAGACAAGTCCACTGATTGACCAATATCAATTTTTGGCAGTGCGTCCAGAATCAAGTCAATCATCACTGGTCGTTTAGCTAAATCCAGTAATTTATGATTGCTAGTAACCTGTTCCACAATAGCGTCTTTTTCGACAGTCGTCTTATCAGAGAGACGCGATCGCAGCACTTCACGGATTTGAACTTTGCTAAGTGTCTGGAGTTCCAGCAACTCAAATTGAGGTCCACTCAGCTTCTTAGCTCTTGTTGGCTGTTCTACATCAATAGAATCTAACACAGCTGCATTTAGCAGGGCGCGACCTTTATCAACTTTGGGAAGATGCTCGGTACGGCAGGTAAGAATTACCTTGGCTCCTGTTTCTACAACCTTAGCTAGCTCCCAAAAGTTATCAATCACCTTTTGGCGATCTACTTTACCTGCCATTTCATCAAAACCATCAAAGATGAGCAGGAGTTTGCCCATGCTATTGAGTTGTTTGAAGACTAAATTAGTCAGGGGGATATTGTGTATGGAGAAGAAAAACCATGCCAGAACATTCTCCACATCCAGTGCTTTGGCGTAATCTCGCAGTCGGATGAGTAGAGGTAAGCGAGGTCGGGGAGTGCCTTGCTTCTGGGCTTCTTGATAACGTTTGAGCGCAGTCCAAGCGTAGTGGAATGCAAACCAAGTTTTACCAGTACCGAACTCTCCTAAAATGGAGATGTGTTTTTTGTCTGGATCATCTAGCCATCGATCAACATAGCCATCAATCCAACCATTGGTATCAGCGTAAAGACTGGCTATCGGTTCCCCTGTCGTTGGGTTAATCGCTTCTTGTTTGCTACAAGCTAAAGGAATATATGTTTTGTCGTTAATACCCCGACTGTTCAGTTGTTCCTCCAACCATTTAAAATACTGCTTAAAGTTAACCCCTTCATCAATGAGTTCATCAAATGTATAAGAAAATAGTGCCAAGTCTCGCTGTTTTCTGTACTGTTTGATCGCTTCACTCGCCGCAAGACTAAATTGAATTTCTTTGCTGAGTGTGTACTGTGCGATCGCTTCACGTGCTGCACGACTAATACGAAAGTCAGCTACCAGCCATGCCTCGTTGGGCTTGTGTTCGTTAACAGCCTGACATAACCCGTCTAAGTGATTCAAGTCAGCTTCACCTTCAACACCGCGTGCCAAGATGCGATCGTATCCTCCCCGCTTCGGGACGTGGATAATTAGGTCAAAACAGTCCTCTTGCCGAATACCACCTGGTATCAACTCGTAGCCCAACGCCTCAAACCAAGCCCTCATTTTGTTCTCTAAATCGGAAGGCTCTTTAGATGCTTTTGGCGCAATCAATTTTGGATTGTCAAGAGCCTCAGTTCCTTGAGGAAGCTCGCTTTGTTCCTGAGCGAAATTTAAGTTTGAATATTGGGACAAGCGATCGCCTTCGCTGTTCAATGACTCCGGTGTATATATTTCAGGCAAATCTGAGGAGTGCGAAGGCGAAGACACATAGTTGGCATTATCCACCGACATGCTTTGATTTTGAAATCTCAATGATGCTCTTTCGAGTGCAGCGCGAAAATTTCTTTTACTAACATCTTCTCCCAAGGCGAACGAGAGCAACTTCCAGAACTTGTGGCTGACATCTCCCTTTAGGTAGTTCGGTTTATAGGGCAATCCTTCTGCCATCTTCTCATAAGTCAAACCCTCCCAAGAACCGCGTAGCACCGCTAGTTCTGGATCTGTCAGCTTTCTACCTTTAGCTCTGTAAACTGCTGACTCTACAAGCTCAAGAACATTGAGAAAATTCATGAGATAAGCAAAGGGTAAGATTACCAATACCATGATAAAACATGAATTTAATTGTAGTAGAAGATTGGGCAGTTTTGTTTTTCAAGAATCTTTATATTATCTTTATATATTATTATAATCTCTTCATCTAAGCCATGCTAGATTTTACGCTTGGTTGCCTGAGCTAAATAACTAGACGATTCTTCACAATCGTTTTATACATAGACTCGAAATCTTTCAGTAATATCATACTACATTTAATTTCATGATCATTAAGGGTGTACATTCCCACAGTAAGCATTTTAGCTCGGTAACTAGTAGTGATGGGATGCTAGTAGACTTGTCAACAAACCAGCATCCAACACTTTTGCATGGATGGGGATACACTGGGGAAAGAGTGAATGTAACGGAATTCGGGACTCACTTCGGGTTTGTAGTTGATGGTCTAACTGACGTGACTACTAATCACGCAGGTTTTAACCAAGTATTCACCTTAACGAAAGGCATGTACTTCTGCGTACCTGGTTCTGTGTCTGTTTGTGGTGGACGCGGAATTGTGATTTCAAGTCTTAGCTACCGTGGGATGTTCATGATTGGGGGACCAATTGAGGAAAAGGGTAGATTGCTTTACATGGACGGTTGCTCTGATGCCCTTTTAGTGCCACCAACGATTAAAGGCGATCCATGTCTCAATCATTTACACTTCCCACAAGGTATTAGACAGACAAGGCACACCCATCCCTCGATCAGGATCGGCGTAGTTACGGGTGGCAAAGGACGT
This sequence comes from uncultured Scytonema sp., assembly GCA_937873135.1. Taxonomy (GTDB): domain Bacteria; phylum Cyanobacteriota; class Cyanobacteriia; order Cyanobacteriales; family Nostocaceae; genus Rhizonema. The sequence continues at coordinate 12,944 of CALMVQ010000247.1, forward strand.
TGCATTGTTCCAGAAAACGACGATGGAACTGGGTCAGATATCGAAATCCCCTTGACTCCAGGTCAAATATTTATGATCCCAGAAGGTGGTCAGCACAGTTTTTTTACTGACGATAGCCTGCTAGATATAATTGCATATCATCCAGATAGCGACATGGGACCAACTCATGACGATCATCCGATGATTAACCGAACTTTTGTTCGTGGTATATCGGCTAAGGATATTCAGGAAATACGAACGAAGAGTATTTCCTAAAATAGCCTAAATTGTCTTGAACAACCTAAGCATCTGCGTATAAACAACTAAAACAAAGCAAATAAGCGCGATTATCTATAAAGCTCGTGAAAATACTTAGTTTTGATGGAAATGCGCCGAATGTGGGCTACAGAGCCCAAAAATTTGGGAATTAGGTAGCATGTTTAATCTTCCTGACGTTGGTTGCTATACTTCTCTAGCCAGAAATTACATAATTAAGATTGTTTTTTCATAACTACATTGTTATACTGAAAACAAGGTAAGGTTAGTCTACTGCTCAAAGCCATATAAAAGGAAGTTACCTCATGTGGAAGGACTTTTTGAGAACCTACAAGCATGTATTCCCAAGGATTATCAAGGTTCTATAGCACGTAAACTGCTTGTAGAATGCAGCACCATTAAGAATGGTCGGTTTTCAGAGTTTTCGATTACCGTAGCAGGGCATCCAAATAATGACTTTCGATTTCAGAAGGCAGACTTGGACGCCTATATATTGGGACGTGGATTGCGGCTGGAACCTTGCGGTGTGGTGTTGATAGACAATCAAACTAGTGCAATAGATTACTTAGAAGCTAGCTTACTGAATATTCTTCAAACCACTGGTTTTGGAGAGGTTCTGCTCATATTTCAGAAGGGTTTTTTTGTGTGTAGAGTGACATTTTCTTATCGAAAAGACTTAAAAATCTAGAGTTTTACCCTCTGATACACCAAGCAGTCAATAACTGATGGTGGGCATTGCAAAAATGAATAAATTGTTTGGCTGTCTAAAGAGAGTTGGATACCAACCCCAGAGACTAGTGTACGTGGACTACCACGCGACTAGTCTCTTGTTTTTTTCATTCAAAAGCTTAGAAGAGGACAAAAATCATGAAAACTAATCTAACAGACAAACATAATCTGTTGTTAAAGTGGGTATTGAAGGGACTCAAGTATTTTCTACTGGCATTAGTAGGTTTTGCGATCGCCTACATTATTTCAATCTGTTTCGGTAGAGCAGATATTGGCATAAAAATACTACTTTTATCAGCCAATTTAATTTGGCGTTTGGGAATAATCCTGTTTTGTTTGATAGTAATAGCAATCATTATTGAGTCGTTGCGTTAGACAAAGAGCGAAAAATTCCTGCAAAGCGTTGGTGCCAGAAAGTTATGAAAACTCAAGTTTCAAAGCTCCAGTTCTTACCTAAAAAGAACCTCATAGAAGTTTGGATGTTAATTGGTAGCAGTGAGTTCCACTTCACCTTCAGTCTAAAAGTTGACCAAATCGCGAATTATCACCTGCAAATCATCACTCATCAAAGAAGTTTTGGAGAAATATTTAGATTTAACCAACATATCGTTGATGAAGTAATGAATCTAGTCTGGATGTTTTATCAGGGTGAAAGCATTAAGTTGCCTGCTAGTGTCGGAGATTTTGGCAATCCTGAACATGCCTTAAGATTTCAAAAGCCATTTGAATTTGAGATTGAAGTGTAGTTGCAGCGATTTCGTGTATAGCAATACTATTTGAGTTGTGAACGGTTCGTTTGGGTTGAAGACTGTTAACTGTCAACAGTTTTCACTCACTATTTACAAATCATTTAGCTAATACTAGGATAACTGGAATGAAGAGAAAAAATAGATTAGAAAATATCTTTCTTGTACTGAGAAAAAGCAAATCTTGGTTCCCCGTAGCAAAACCAGTTTATCTATTTACCAAGCGTCCTATACTTCATCAAGATTTTACTTCAAAGTTTTTACAAGATGCCATCCATGAACTACAAGAAATTTTGCAAGACAAGAGCCTCCTCTCAAATACCAGTGGTAAATTTGATTCTGAGACTGTGGAAGCCGTGAAAGAATTTCAGAAACAAAATAATCTCCATGTTGATGGAATTGTTGGACCATTAACTTGGGCTTGCCTTTGCTACCCAAAACTATCTTTTAGTACTAGAAATCAGGAGCCTAAATTACAAGATGCAGTTAATGAACTGCAAAATATCCTGTATAAAGAAGGAACTTTAAAAAAAGAACCGGATGGGTATTTTGACAAGCAAACTGAAAGAGCCGTTAAATGGTTCCAAAGGATCTATGGACTGAAAGATGACGGCATAGTTGGAGCTGCGACTTGGGCTGTTCTGTTGGGAATGCGACAAAAAAGAGAAAAAAGTGTTTTCTCGATCCTTTATTTCCTACCACTTCAGTTTTTATTCTTGTGGAAGCAGTTTTTAATGATTTTTTGCATTTTACTGGGTATTTATTATAGCCCCCTACCAGGCTCGACTCCTCATTTTAATACAGCCATAGCAACTGCCTATGGACTTACCTGTGTAGTCCCTTTTCTGCTAGAGTCTTTACCAATGAAGCAGTCTAACCCGCAAAGATTCCTACTTTTTGAGTATGCGCCTTATGTATTAACAGGCATCTTATGGAAACCAATTCTTGATTTACTCTTGAAAGTGATTAAGTAACCATTTGCTACTGCCTCATTCCTATCAGTCAATTAAGGCTGTTTTTGACAAAGCTCAGTTTTAGTATTTTTAGACTTTCAGAGACATATAAGAGCTTTAGATTAGCTTACCCGATTACTCTGCGGTCTTGGTTTCATCGTCACGCCCTTTTGTGGTAGCATCTGAGTAATGTCAGCGTCAACGCTAACTACAACTGCCATTGCCTCCAACTGTTGCTGTTTTGTGACTATGGTACAAACGATTCAGGCAAAAGAGATCTCCCTTATAGAACTGGAAATGCTTTTCCAACTTCAAAGAGTTGAAGATCCACAATTCTTTTATGAGTGGCAGAGAGATTTGCCTGAACTGACTGAGTGGCAAAGGCAACTGCTAGATCAGATCAAGGCAGGTTACTTTAACTTACTTAAAAAGCCGCCATTACAGGAATTGCCTATCAACTTGGCAGTTGTTTCACCGCTGCTATTTACCGGGCAATTTTATTTATCCCCATTCGATTTACGTGCAGAGAAAAACGTTGAAATTTCAGCAGAAGATGAGGAAAAGTCAGTCATTGTCAAAGGCAACTTGGATACTCTGGTGCTTAAGGATAAGCTCTGGGTAATGGTGATTGAATCTAAACAGGCTAAATTTTCTGTTGAAGCAGGGCTAGCTCAAATTCTCGCCTATATGCTCGATCATCCAAACCCAAACAATTCCTGCTACGGCATGATTACCAACGGTGGAAGTTTCTTATTTGTCAAGTTATTAAAAGGCAAATCCCTTCAGTATGCAACTTCTGATTTATTCGGAATTAACAATCAAAAAAACAACTTGTATGACGTTTTGAAAATCCTTAAGCACTTGATTGAGTTGGCAATCAGTTTTAATTTCAGATGAAAAATCATGCGGACATGTCTGTCTCACATACTTGACGAGATACGGCAGAACCTCTTAAAGAATCCCCATGTCGAAAGGCAAAGGGAGTTTTAGCCCCTTCTGGAGCGAGACGCACTCGCGTTCGGGTTCGTCAAAAGTCAATAAGAGGCAGTCTTGCTGGGGGAGGGGAGCAGGGGGAAACCCCATACATAAATGTAGGGGCTTGCAATAAGGACGTAGTATTTCTTGCACTACGTGTCTCGAAATACATATTTTCTTTTTTCCATAAATGAATTTAGGGGCTTGTACCTTTATGCAGGGGGAACGAATTAAAATATTCCCTCTGCTCCCTGCCAAGTGCCCCCTGCCTCTTGGTCAAAAGACCTTTCTCCTAAGCAATCTAATCTCTAAATCTGACTATAATCAAATATTAAACTTCACTAGGAATTAAAGCATGGTGGTTGAATCAGTAATAGGCGAGGAAGCGATCGCTGCGAACTTAAAGCAGTTTCTGTTAGTGCTGGCAGTTTCTTTAGGGGTGGCAACGCTAGCGCAAATCTTTAGCTGGTTTCGCCAGATACCTTACACTTTACTACTGGTGATTGCGGGGTTAGGGTTAGCGATCGCTAATGTCCATTTAGTCACTCTTTCCCCCCAACTGATTTTATCAATTTTTCTACCACCTCTGTTGTTTGAAGCCGCATGGAATTTGAGGTGGCCGGGTTTGAAGCGGGATTTGCTGCCAATTTGTCTCTACGCAGTGGTGGGAGTCGTGATTTCCGTTATCGGGGTGGCGTTCAGTCTGAACCTATTGACGGGACTCTCGTTGAATGCGGCTTTACTTGTCGCCGCAAGTCTTTCTGCCACCGATCCAGTTTCGGTTACTGCTTTATTTCGAGAATTGGGCGTTGATAAGCGTCTAACAACCCTCATTGAAGGTGAAAGCTTGTTCAACGATGGTATGGCAGTGGTAGCCTTCAGTTTTTTGATGGCACTGTCTTTGGGAACAACTGAATGGGGAATACAGCCAATCTTAGTCAAGTTTTTTACGGTTATTGGCATTGGTATAGCAGTAGGAGGAGCGATCGGCTTTGGCATCTCCTTTCAGACCCAGAGGTTTGATTCGCCACTGGTGGAACAGTCTTTAACCTTAGTCTCAGCATACGGCACTTATATAATTACGGAAGATTTGGGCGGATCTGCAGTGATTGGGGTTGTGACTACAGGCTTGATTCTAGGTAACTTTGGCTCTTGCATTGGTATGAGCCCACGCACAAGGGTTATTGTCACTGATTTTTGGGAGTTTCTGGCATTCTTTGTCAACTCGATTGTATTTCTACTAATTGGAGATCAGTTGCGGTTTAATAGTTTGAGAGAGAACTTGACAATGATTGCGGTGACAGTGGGGGCAATGATTTTGATGCGGGCTGTTGCCATCTTGTCTCTCAGTAAATTGAGTCATCTTTTAAAAGCATCACAAATTCCCTTTCCCGAGCAAACTATACTTTGGTGGGGTGGATTGCGTGGTTCCGTCTCTATTGCCCTGGCATTGAGTATACCTACAATTCTCCCCGAGCGAGCAAATATCATTGCTATAGTGTTTGGTGCAGTTTTATTTACCCTACTGTTTCAGGGATTGACTACCAAACCCTTGTTGCAAAAGCTGAAGCTTCTGGATAATCAGACGTTACGCCAGCGATATTTGGAGTTAATTGCAAGAGTTGTTGCCCTCAATCGCGTCGCGCAGCACTTATACACAGCTAAAATTCCTGGTATCGCTTTAGAATTCGCCCGCTACCAGGAAGCATTGATCGAAGGCAAGATTGAACAGATGGAAGCGGAAATTCAACAGTTACAGCAAAAGTATCCCAATTTGCAAGACTTTGCAGTTGAACAGTTGCAAGCAGAACTGTTAGCCATTGAAGCGGATAGTTATGCTCAGTTTGTTCGCACAGGTAGGCTGAGTAAAGAACTTGCCCCTTTAATACAAGAGGGTTTGGATAAAAAAACATCTTCCTCCTCAAATTCCTTTTAGTTGGAGTTTAGACATCTCCAAAAATTAATTATGCATTGCGTGTTCTGTACAACAAATGTGCTTTTTGGTGCGAGGAGCGTGTCTTTGAGTTTCTTGTTTCAAGCCGTTGCTATTCATGGTTGCAATTTTTTGTAGACGGCGAATTCTAGCAACTCAGGTGTTCACACCAAGTCTGTGGATACGCGACGTTGAAAGCGTCTCTACAGACTGAGTATTAATCCTCAGTTAGAACGACTTAAAAAATTCCAAATTCAAAACACAAGACAGTTTGAGTCAGGGATTAATACTCCAACTGATACAAAGGCTACAAGCAAAATAGAAAGTATTAATCCCTTAAATTGAAAATCAATTTTGAATTCATGATTTTGAAGATTGAAATTGATCAAGTCGTTCTAGCACCATACTATAGACAGATATGTAGCTTGAATGCTTCTAGCTTAGGGTGTAAAATTTTACGTTTTTCCTTCTGCTTAAAAATGGGGAACTCGCGACATCTATGACAACTCCATACAAGTCATCATAAAGCGATGGATTGCGATACAAATACAATAGAGATTCTGAAAAGAAGCGATGATACAGTAATTCATCTTTCTGGAATTGCACCTCGGCAAAAAAGACAATGCTGGGCGTTGCGTCAGGCGGTGGTAAAACACGCCATTACTCCGAAACGTTTGTTCTTTCACCTCAACAGACTCAAAGCGATAACGTCCAGCTTCTACTGATGGCTGTACTAACTCAAATAGCAAACTGGGTGAGCGCTGAAAAATAGCATCTCGTCTCACAAATAGCGCCTATGGAAATCGTTATTAGGTAGGATATTATTTACTTTGTCTGATTTATATGTAGAGAAGGTAGAACATCCTAAATGACATAACGTACCCCGTGAAATTATCTTATAGAAAAGCGTGACGCTTCAATCGCCACGCTAACTGCCATCACAACACACTTTTATAGATACACAAATTACGACTTGCTTGTTCAACATTCTAAAATCTGGAAGAGTCCCAACGCTTGAGTAGTTTTACCGATTTGTACTTCAGGTTAAAAAGTCGCTTTAAAGTAACGAATTTATCAATAATTTACTTAGGTAGATAACGCGGCGAGCGTTTGAGCGTTGATGACTCTCCAGGTATTAAACAGTAGCATAGTGATACAAAAAACTTTTTTAGGATGATCGCAAGTTGTAGGAAAGCTATTTTTAACCTATATTGGCGATCGCTTGCCCTTGCCGATAAACCAAGTTTTCTAATTGCCCCTGTCAATAAATTGCGACTTGTATCATCCAACTGGCACCATTTCTCTTGATAGCGGCTTTGCATATATGCATTACATTGCAGATTTAGTTCTAGGTTAAATAGACATCTGGTGAAAAAGAATCACCAAACCCTTATCCTGTCTTGGTGAAAACCTAATTTCTTGCTACTCCAATAATTCTGATAATACATTAGACATTTCGCCTTGAGCATCTTGCTGATTATCCCAATATCGCATCAATGTTTCTGGGCGAGCGTGACGACTAAGTTTTTGGCTTTTTGGAATATCGCCTTTATTCGCAACTAGGCTTGCAGTAATACTGGTGTGCCGAATGCGATGAGCCGATATTCTGCGGTCAATACCGATTTCAAGAGCGTACCTTGCCACCATTTTACTGATAGCATCGCCGGAGAGCGAGCGCGGTTTCCTATTTACTCCAGTCCGGGCATTATCTTGGGCAACAAACAAAGGGGAGTCTGCTAATAGTTCTCCTCTGGTAGCTAGGTAATCTTTGATAATCTGACACAGTTTAGGCGAAATAGTTATCAACTGGCATTGCTGTCCTTTACCCTTGCCAAAAATTCTTAACTGCAATGTTTGTGGTAAGAAATCTTTGACAGTCAACTTGCTAATCTCATCGCGTCGTAATGCATTCTCAAAAAGTAATCGCAGTAAAGCGGTATCCCTGACGTTACTTTTAGCCAAGTCAAGCATTTGCTTGATTTCAATAGTCGATACCCCTCGCGTATCGCGGTACTGGGTGACTTTGTATCCCTTAACATCGTCACTTCCAATGGTGTAATTGATAAATTCTTTTTGGTAAGCCAGACGGTAAAACCATTTGATCGCAGCGATGCGCCGATTGATTGTATTTTCGGATACTTTGTCAGATTGCATTGCGCCCTTAAATGCAAGCAGCATGTGAGATGCCCGTCGTTTATCCATGGCTAGCAGTACTGATTCAATGAGATGTGGTATTGCGGGTTTGTCAATATACTTGGGGTCGTTGATCTCAAATCTCGTAGTAGGTATGATATCACCCTCAATTAGCAATACCCAAGACAGGTAGAGGCGGATGTCTTTTAGGTAGGAGTTGCGAGAATTTTCACTGGGTAGTTCAGTGATCGCTTTGTCCATGCAATCAGTAAAAGTGAGTTGAGAAGTTTGGGGGAGTGTGTTAGTGTTAATAGAGACTAAATGACTACGCATATTTGTTATCGATAATAGGGATTTCTAATAACTACTTCACTTTCCCCCTATTTCCCGGATAAAAACACTTTGTCATCACTGAAATTATAAAACTTCGCTAATTTCATAAAAAAACGAAGACTTTCCAAGCGATCGCCGTTCCGCCCGATGCCCCTCAGTATCAACGGAGTCGCAGCAGTAATCAACAGCGGGAGTAGTGCAACCGACCAATCCGAAAACTTGCAAGCCATTATCTACAAGGCTTTGAGACCAGTTCTTGCAGATTCTGTTTCAACGTATAAATCAGGGTTTGATATGGTTACTGATAGTTTAGAGCAGAAAAATACATAATCTTGTCCGACGCCAACACAATTTTTATTTAATATAAATTATGTCGGGAAGACAAGCGTTCCAATTCGCAGCCTTACCAGACATTCCCTTTGATATCGCATTGAAGTGTATCCCAGGCAAAGTCAACTTGACCACCACGAGATTTAATCAGGCGAGCTAAACCACCTAAGAAGGCAACAGCGTTTTGGCGAAGAAAGTTACAGAAGGCTCAATGTTGATACCTGTACTCGCGATCGCTGCCGTATTTTTATTTAGCAGGTTCCTGTCCCCCAAAAGGAGAATTGTACAAAAATAAGTCCATTTCAGCCATTGGGCAACCCACTGCTCAACCACAGGTTTTGTTCAAGTTCAAACAAAAATTATGCGGGGTGCATCTCATTTTGGCTCGTGCTTTTACGCTGAAAATACCCCTTCACAATTGCCTACAGGGGCATCAAAATCAATTTTGCTTGTGATTCATCACATCATCCTGTTTTCAAGGGTATCTTTTTAACAAGAAAGGCAGAGGGCAGGAGGCAGCTATGAGTCACGGGAATTCTGTTTCCTGCTCTCTGCCCGCGACCGAAGGGAGCAAGGGTTTAAGTCCCCCACCAAAATCAAAGATTTGGTGGCGATCATTCAGTCAGGGTTTGAAGCCCAGACTGTATTGCACCCTTCTGCCCTCTGCCCTCTGACGAATGCCTTCTTCACTACTAAGTATTATTACTTATCCACGCGAATGTGGAACGAGGTGCGATCACTGTTTTGATTTTGGATTGGAATGTCAATTGTCTATTGCATTCTATCAATTGTACGATACTGAATTGCTTCAGCAACATGCTGCGTTTTCAAGTGATCATCTCCAGCTAAATCTGCAATGGTAAGTGCTACTTTAAGAATGCGATCGCTTGCTCTTGCCGATAAACCAAGTTTTCTAATTGCCCCTTCCAATAAATTGCGACTTGTATCATCCAACTTGCACCATTTTTGGAGATGGCGGCTTTGCATATGTGCGTTACAGCGCAGATTTAGTTCTTGGTGAAATCTGCTCAGAGCGCGATCGCGTCCAAGTTGGACTCTTTCCCGTATTGTGACAGATGATTCTCCTGTCGGTTGAGTCGTAATTTCCTCAGGTTTCAAGCGATTCACTGCGACTTGCAAATCGATTCGATCCATCAAAGGACCAGAAAGCTTTGCCCAATATTGTTCTCTTTGGCGTGGCGAACAAGTACATTGTTGGATCGGATCGCCATAGTAACCGCAAGCACAGGGATTAGTACTTGCAACCAATGTAAATTGAGCCGGAAACATTACCGATTGTTTCGTCCTAGAAATCTTTACATAGCCATCTTCCAAAGGCTGACGTAGAAATTCCAAGACGTCTCGTTTAAATTCTGTGAGTTCGTCCATGAAAAGAATCCCTTGATGTGCTAGAGATATTTCACCCGGACGAGGAAAACTGCCGCCACCGACCAGAGAAGGACCAGAGGCAGAATGGTGCGGACTGCGGAAAGGGCGATCGCGTACCAAAGATCCTCTATTTTTTAATAGCCCAGCTACGGAATGAATGCGAGTTACTTCCAAAGCTTCGCTAAACGACAATGGTGGTAAAATCCCAGGTAAGCGTCGTGCTAACATTGTTTTCCCACTTCCTGGCGGTCCGACAAAGATGAGATTGTGTCCGCCTGCTGCCGCAATCTCTAAGGCCCGACGAGCATGAGCCTGTCCTTTAACATCACTTAAATCTGGATGTGATGACGCGATATGTTGCGTCTCTACAGCATCATCAAGTCGCACGGGTTTGTAACGTCCTGGATTGTTTAAAAAATCTGCAACATTCTGCAAATTTTTGAAAGCATAAACTGCTAATCCTTCCACCACAGCGGCTTCTTGTGCATTATCACAAGGCACAACCAAACCAGCGATTCCCATATTTTGAGCAGTTGCAGCAATAGGTAGAATACCGGGAACTGGAAGCAAGGTACCATCAAGGGAAACTTCCCCTAAAAACAGATAATCTCCCAATAACTGAGCACTCACTTGCTCGGAAGCTGCTAAAATTCCTATACTGATAGGCAAGTCAAAACACGGGCCTTCTTTACGTATATCCGCAGGTGTTAAATTAATCACAATTTTCTTCATAGGGAAGGCAAAATTAGTATTCTTTAAAGTTGCTTTTACCCTTTCTTTTGATTCCTGAACTGCTGTATCTGGCAGTCCTAACACCAGAATACCGGGCAATCCTCCCGACACATCGACTTCTACGCCGATCTTAACGGCGTCAATGCCCACAATTGATGAGCTCCATACTCTAGCTAACATAAGTTATATATATAATTTTTTCGTGAAATATAGCAGTCGTATTCGATCTGCAAGAATTGCTAAACCTCAGAAACCCAGTTTCTCATCTCTCACAAATGATGCGCGGATTGCTATAGCGAGCAGGGTAAAGTTGCTCGTCATTTAGTATTCCCAAAATTAAATGCTATTGATTATATTCTGATTGCAAGTTTTCTCGTAAATGCTTAGTCAAAGCGCGTTTCAATGTGCCGACATTCAACTGTAAGTTTTAGGTTGTGTTGAGAGAATGGTCTGGACACAAAAAAAGGGGTAGTCATGGTCATTCCCAATTCTACCGCCTTTTTCTTGTATTACGAGCGATCGCACTAGCAACTGCTGGTTGTTTGGTTTTGTAGCTGAGTATGGAGTCCTTCTTTGAGCATGCCTTGAATTACCCACTCTCGAATTTTCTCACTCCGATTTGGGAGAGACCTGAGAATTTCGTCATAGGGATCTTGGATTTGAAATGACAGTGGTGGTTTCCTACCTACTCCTACACCCTTATCCTTAAACTGAGTTTTTTTACTACCTTCCCCAGTCATAAAGTTTTCCTTTAATAGCTTGACTTCCCGACTATATTCGGGTTAAAATAATAAGGTTAATGTCCACCGCCTGCTCCTGAGAAAAGTATAGCGGTGGGTTTTGAGCAATATCCATAAGGAAACTGTCATGTTTAATCATAGCATCAAAACCACTATTGGTGTCATCAAGTATCACGTAAAAGAGCTGCTGGGCTTGGCAGATACCGCGTTGGTCAAAAAATGGGCATTAGAACAAGGGCTGGGCCGACTGGACATGAGGAGGAAGTCCTGCTGGCGGCTGGTACTAGAAGCTGTTTTTATGGCGATACATAAGGATCATCGCCTGTACGGTATGGAGCAGGCACAGCAAGAGTCGGCGATCGCGGCTTAGTTGCTGACAATGTGGTTGGACTAAATCGCGCTGGTGGCTAAAAATTCCTGGGGACGATTCTTAAAGTAATGGTACATTAAGTGCATTACTTAGAGTAGGTTGTTGATTCACGAGAGTGTTCTAAACGCTGTTGAGCAGCTCGGCATTCACCACCTCATCAATTGTGATCAGGTGAACCCAATGAGCGGCGCTATTCTGGGCTAGAACGGTATAGCAAAAAACTGTCGGACACAACAGAATGAACGACCGAGATTTTTTAAACCAACACCTGCGTTACTAGTAACTGGGGTTAAAGTCTGCGGGTATTAATTACTCCTCTATCAAACCATCTCGGATCATTCCTTCAATAACCCATTGGCGAATCTTTGCACTACGATTGGGGAGCGACAACAAAATATCATCATATTTATCAGGGACTTTGAAGGAGAAAGGTCTTTTGCTACCTATGTCTAGTCCTTTACTTTTGAATTGGGTTGCTTCTCTTCCAACTCCTGCCATAAAGTTTTTCCTTAAATTTCTTGACTACCAGGTATACCAGGTGTTAATATCTAATAAGGTGAATAACCACCGCCTAACTTTTCTCAGGAGATTAGCGGTGGCTTGACCAAAACCCAACGAGGAATCCGAATCATGTCTAAAACCCAAGTAGGAATCCGAATCATGTCTAAAACTCAAGTAGGAATCCGATCATGTTTAATCTTAGCACCAAAACCACCATTAATGTCCTTAAGCATCATGTCAAAGACCTACTTGAAGTAACAGACACAGCGCTGGTTAAAAAATGGGCATTAGAGAATGGACTTGGCAAGCTGGATATGAGACGGAAGAACTCTTGGCGATTAGTGTTAGACGCTGTTTTTGTCATGCTCCATAAAGGTAGTGAGAGATGGTGGGGCAATAACGATGCGATCGCTGCTTAAGAACGATGCAGGGATTCTGATATAAACTTTATGTAATCCTCCGGATACATTCACCAGTACGCCGATCTTAACGGCGTCGATACCCGCAATTGATGAGTTCCAGACTCTAGATAACATAAATTATCTATATAAGTAAGTCGGCGCGATAGTAAGCTAATATATTTGCTTGTCATTTATTATTTCCAAGAACTGCAAGTCACTAACCCCCAGCTATAAGCTAGGGGCTTGAAAGAGGAAGACTTACTCAGAATGCTACCCCTGTCAATTGTAGGTTTCTTGCTTATAATTCGTGGCGCGTAGTTTGACGCTCATTAAAATCAGCGTTCGTATAACAGGCGCGAGTTAAAACTGCGCGGTTTCCATACGTATAGGAGGTTTTTAGATGAAATGTTTGCGCTATGTATTGCTAGGTTTATGTATCTGCTTGCTATCACTGACGATGGCTGCAACTCCTTGTTATGCTGCCAAGCAGGTGATCTTTCGGTATGGTTTATTTGAGCAATCACTACCTGTTGCCGATTTACGTAAGTATGCCGATACGCAACAAGTTTCCTCTGATTTGCGATCTTTTCTCAATTTCTTCAATCGCGAACAAGTTCATGAGTTTCATCAAGCTCTACAAGTAAAAATGTCTCTCGAGCTTGCAGCTTTAGATAAGGTATTGAATACAGAACGTGCTAAAGAGATTTTATCTGGTGTTTCCCAAGGTATCGCCCGTCGCGACAAAGCCGGGGTACAAGCACTCTCTGCTGCTGTGATCCAAGGTGCTAACTCTCAAGATGGTTTGAGCGTCGTCAGCTTTCTTGAAGCTTATCCCAGTGAAAGACTAGTTATTAACGTTCCAGCAGCGTTAAATATAGGAGCTATGTTAAATTTATCTCCGACTGAGACACCACCTAAAGATAACTTAAGTTCTACACCTTTATGGCAACTTGAAGTTGAGTATCAGAAATTTGCGACTCAAGGAAAGCAATTCTCTGCTTGCTTGTTTGGTGATTCTGTGACTGCTGAACTTGGTAATAAACTTGGGAATGGAACTTTTAATTTTGCATTAGATGGTTTGAGTGGTATTTCACTTGTTGAACAACTGAGACTTCTCATTCCCACTAAAATTAGATGTGAAAAAGCTGCGATCGCCATTGGTGGCAATGATGCTTGGTACGGATTAAGCAATGAATTCTTTGCCAACAAACTCCAGGAATCAATTTCCTTAGTACGAAGCCTTGGTAGTCGCCAAATCTTTTTGATTCCAGCTTTTTACTCCACACCAGCAGCCAGCTTAGATCCAACTATCTCAGCAACAAATCCTAGTGTAGATAAGATTAATGTTGTGATGAATCAAGTTGCCATCAAGAACAATATACCATTTGAACTACAAGAAGTTCAATCATTAAATCAAAATGGTGCTTTGAAAGATAATTTAAGTTCAGAAGATGGTGCTCATCTAAATAACGAGGGCATAAATATTTATCGGCAGGCATTATTAAAGATTCTAAGTCAATAATGAAATTTGGCGATACAATATCCGCGCTCCCTTACTTCTTAGAGAGTCGCGGATATTGTTTGGATCACGTTTGATTTAGGGGTGGTATTACAATCAGTGGAGGAGAGCATGAAAGCACATAAAGCGGGTTTCTGATTGTCACAATTTTTACAAATCGAATAGAACTGCAATGTAGTGCCAAAAGTGTATAGGACTCCTCTTTGATTTTTGAACAAGACTTAGTAAAACTCAATGTTACCTGTTGCTTGCCGACAACAAGTAAGTTCAAAAATCAAAGCAGATTGCTATATCAAGCTAAGCTTTTGCTTGGTTAGAGGCTGTAACTTTAGCTTCACTCCTCCTCGTTGCTATTAAAGTTAAGTTTGTTGCTTTCGCGAAGGAACGTTTAAAAGAACCCTTGACAGAATGTTTAGCAAATTCTTGCGTTCCTCCAACAACGAATTTTTTGTCTCCGTTGAATAGTGTAACATTTTGGCTTTTTTGATAACTGTCAGAATCGTTATTTCCAAAACTATTTAAATTTTCAGCAAAGGTAAAGAAGTCTAAGGGACTTTTTTTAATGCTACTATTTATGTCATTAGATAACAAAGAGGAAAGAAAGTTTTTCAAATTCTGTTTGGGTACGTCCGAGGTATCAAATAACTTGAAGGAAACGTCTCCAGAGGCATGAGCGTTCTGTACTTTTAGCTCACGGATTCTTGTCTGTATATCTAAAGTAGCTGAGAATTCAAAAGAAAAAACTTTTCCAGCAACTACATCAAAATTCATCACAATTATAGCCTGAGTTTTTGCTGTTGCTGAATTATCTTTACTGTCACCAAATACTTGACTTAAAGCAGATGTAGAGACTGATGGAGGCTCATCTGTAACATTGATTAATACATGAATATTGTGCCCTTCAACAGTTCCACCTTTAGCCACAGGGAGATTATCAGCATGATTTTGTTTTTCTATTGTTGAAAAGCGTTCACTGAAGTTTGTTAAGTTTAAATCTCCTTGAGAAGAAGCAAAAGTATCAGCCTGACTGGGTGAGAGGGGTGTAGAAGTAGCTGTTGACGGAGTAGCCATAAGTAATCAATCCTTTCTTTATATGTTTGAGTTTTAGTTTTACTAACTTGCAATAAGTTAGGCAAAAACAAAGATTTGTCAGTAGCATTGTTGCTCTTGAGTAATTCTTCAACTGCTTCTGCAGTCATTCCGCAAAACACCACGCTTTAAATTTTTGTTGTCAACAATCACCTGTCGTATCTCCTAGATGAAGAGAACAATTTGAGTTTTTTTAGGGTAGGTAATACCTCCTAAAGAAAGATCTATATTTAGTACTGTTAGGCATTGTCCACGTAGCTCAAATTCTCGCGAGTCAAATAGAACTACTATAGATATACCCACGTTTTAGCCAAGATACTACAATTTCAGGTGTTTACTACACTAGTAAATTTTATCACAGTCTTTTTGAGTACGATTCTTGGTTACAATCCCATTAGAGTAAAATCACAGATGATTTAGCATGAGTGAAACCACAGATACGATTTTCGGCAAAATAATTCGTCGGGAAATTAAGGCTGATATTGTTTATGAAGATGAGTTGGTGCTGGCATTTAAAGATATCAATGCCCAAGCACCCGTTCATATTATCCTCATTCCCAAAAAACCCATAGCTAGATTAGCTGAGGCAGAATCTGATGATGCTAACCTGCTGGGACATCTTTTGTTAACAGCGAAGCATGTTGCAGAACTTGCTGGATTACAGACAAACGGCTATCGCATCGTTATCAATAATGGTCCTGACGGCGGTCAAACTGTTTACCATTTACACATACATATCTTGGGAGGACGGCAGATGGCTTGGCCTCCCGGTTGACGGGGACGTAAGGGGAGAAGTTCATTTCTCCCCCTGGGTATTATCAAAATCTCAACTGGGCAATACGGACGACACATCCTCAGCTGGCAAAATCATCTAAACTCGCTGCAATCGCTTTCGCCATCAGAACTCAAACTATTAAGGGCGCGCAGATCTCAGTTACTCAGAAGTCAGTATTAGCTCAGATGCGCTCGTGAACACAATTACTCAAGAAATCAGGAGCGCCTCAACCAATGGTTTCAACGAACGTATCCCGTCTGATTTTACTCTGAGGGCGGCGATCTCGACGGCCTATCTGACTTTAGGTAATACCAATTTCAAAAATGTTTGCAACACATGAATCAATCGTAAGGGCGAACAGGGCTGTCTCACCGTTCGCTCCTACATGGGCATCTGTCGCATTCTTTTTTTTACTTGGTATAAGTAGGTAGACAAAAATATTTACAGTCATTGCTAATGAAGTGAAGCAAACCAAACCCTTGCGATTCCTTCATTCCGCTGCGCTCGATTTGTAATGACATTGTGTAATTAATTCTGTCCAACTAAGTAGATAGGCGGGAAAATTTACAACTATATAACGAAATGTAAAATCTCTGAAATTGGCTCGTAGTTGCGCTAAGCATGCTCTTAACAGCAACAAACTATTTTCAGTTTATTTCCGCTCACCTATCTACTTAGCAAGATTATTCTGGTTGCCCGTAACGAAGTCAAGAACCGTTGACTTCAGAATCACATGTTTTAGCACACAGGAATCCGGGCAACAAGTTAACCCCACCTCTGGGCCTGAATCCGCGTCTACTCGCTGTGCGCGGTGTTGGCTCAACCATCCAAATTGTAGTGACTCATAGCTGTCTCCAGCATGGAGTCGCGAATTCTACTATAAGTAAACCTGATACCTTCGATTACTCTTAGTAATCACTGAGTGTCTCTCTATAGCAAAAGCGCCTTCCATAAGTAGAGGGCGCTTTTTGCATTTAGTATAAAGTTTCATAAAGTTCATGCCGCTGGATAAACGGATATTGTCAAGGTGCAATTTAAATATGTAGCAGTCGATTACAAATCACAAGCGAATGCGTTCCGGTTGATATCTTTTTTCTTAGTGCGACTTAGACAAAAAATAGACAGAAAAGAAGCTCAAATGTGTATACAGAGAGACGTTGACATCGTTTTATCTGATTTGTTGATATATCTGGGTTTCAGGCATTTTTAGGCATTTGGTGTATTTCCCTTGCCCTATAAGGTTTTGAGGCTTATTTTTTTATCAAAAATGTTTAAGTCCCGTTAGTAAGCTCGCCATACAGAGAAACGGAGCTTGCTAGTGAGCGCTCTTCTCCCCTTGGGAGACGCTGCGCGAACGACGTTCGTCGCGTCGGCACGAGCTTCACCTAATAGCTTTAGCGACGTACGCCTCCTCTCTAAGCAAGCGTGACAAGTAGCGGACGCACCAGAAAGAGCGTCAGGGCAAGCCTGTGGCATCACCAGACAGAACGGGCTTATAATTGTATAAATTACTGCTGTTATCAGGAGTACAAGTACGCAAACAAAGATTATGATAGGGGGGTTTGTGAAAAACTACAGGAGTAAAACCAAAAAATATAGCGAGCGATCATTTGGCGAACTCCGAAAAACCAAATATATTAGAAGCTCACCAAAAGAAGTTGTTAGTTAATCAAAATAAAAGCGCCAACATGTAACAGGGAAAAATTTCAATATCCATAATCTTTACTCCGTGAGTATGTTGAACTTCACTCTCGGAATGAAGATAATTGTCTTAATTAGGTTTTTGTATCACCAGAAAATTTTCAGTATGAACAAAAAATGGGCGTTCAAGCGCATTACTGTAAACTTGACAGAAAATGAAGCTAAAAAGCTTGAAGAGTATTGTGACAAGACAGGCAGAGCAGCAACGGATGTGATTCGAGAACTCATTCGGGGCTTGCCTACGCAACAAGACTCTACCGAAACGGGACTTATATCAAGCAACTTCAATGTTAATACAACATTAGTTAACCCTTAATGTGATAACCTTTTCGGTCGTCAAATAGCAGTAAGGTATGATAACTTTTGTAATTTAGTTCAGGGGCTTGGCGTAAATAGTCAGGTCTCTGGCAACTCTTGAATAAGTTTCCTAATCACATCCGATTCTGATTTACCTATCTTATCACAGTACTCTTCAAGCTTTTTAGCTTCATTGTCTGTTAAGTCAATGGTGATTTGCTTGAAGGTCGATTTTTGAGAAAGGCTTTCAAAACAGAGAAATAGATGTGTAGCAGTTTGATTCATTATTACGTAACGTTGTTCAACGAGAAAATGATTTAAATAGACAAATTTATTTTGGCGTTTTTTATTAATATTTTATAGTACCCTTTTTGGGTACTTGTAAATATCTATTTTTTATGGTATGGAATTACCCCTTTTTTCGGGCAACCGTATACACATAAATCCTCCTCCTCTTACCCAAAAAGGCGAAAGGTTTACAGAGTAAGAATTTCCCAACGTAGATAAATTCTCAATAATTTTAGATTATTGAGAATTGACACTGATATATTAGGGCTTTAGATGAATCAAAAATCAAACGACTCATCTAACTAACTGCATCCGGTTGATACCTACTCGAATGATCGACCATTATTTGAGAGCATTGAGAAGATTATCCCGTTCCTGGTATTCGTTTTGCGTTGATGTGAGGATGTCACTGTCCACCGGGTTATACTACGTATTGCTGCCAATCTCTGAGTATTGTTACTCTTTTCTGGTGAACGGATCGTACCCTGGCTAGAAGCCGAGGGGATTCACGTTCCTTAGGGACTTCCAAGGAATCAAATCACTAAATACAAGAATGATAATCATTGATAGGTGGGAAGAATTATTCTTTGGAAGTCCCTAGACGAGTGGATCGCCAAGGGAGTATTTTCGGGTATTTTGTACACGAAGATCCCATACAAGTCTCCGCTTTGAGGTGAAATTTTAACCTCAACAATGCCTTTGGGATTAATATTGGTTGGATACGGCATCCATACATAATCAATGTTATGCATATCTTCGTCATACAGCTTTTTAATGTCCCACCCTAATGGAAATCCTAAAACAGGATAACCGTCTTCTTAAAAAGTAAAAAGTAAAAAGTAAAAAGAGAATCCCCATAATTAAAATTAGAGGATTTGAAGTGGACGCCTTTTTTGCTCGCACTATGTGTCTCGAAAAAAAAATATTTTTTGGTTTTCCATCGATTTGGCGGCTTGAAACCGTTTTTTCTTTTTCTTTATGAGTGCCTTTTAACTTTTAACTTTTGCCAAGTTCTGTCATACCTTTTTTGAAGTGCCTGCGCTGGATATGTATGCAGCACAAAAAGATAAGAGCATGACTCAAATCATTGAAGAGTTTGTTGATTCGCTCAAACTCGAAGATGGTAAAAACTCGGACACCCCTTCCTTTGGCTAGCTGCGCTAACCACTACTTGTCAGAGGTGCGCTCGTTTTTAAGTTTTAACTCACTATCTATCCCCGCCTTAAGAAGACTGGGAATTCTGTGGAATTTTGTTAAAAATAGTAGGAAATCCAAGGGGGATTAATTTTGAAGCCAATACGGTTTAGAGGAGCGATAATTTATCTACCGTGAACTAATGTAGAGACGCTTCAATCATGGCGTCTCTACAGCCGAAAATTCCTACCGAGAGAGCGTTAACTGAACCCTAGTGTCGTTCCCAGTAGAGGAAAAAGATACCACTCTTATTTAGCGATACCCATAACGCCACTCATGCGCTCTACGATCATAATAGCGGTAACGTTGGTGATGAGAACGATCGCGGTCGCTATAGGAATTACCACGGTCACGATTATAATGACGATCGCCATCACGTTGATAGCGATCACAACGATGATGCCTACAGTACTGTTCACGAGATTCAGCATTAGCATTTGGTGAAAGAGCCAAAATCGAGCCAGCACTGATCAGAACAGCTAAAGTAGCGAGAGTAAAACGTTTCACGCTTTTATCCTGTACATATTTGTAATATTGACTACAAAATTCCCAAATAAGTTGCCAAAGTTTCTCCTCTAGTAAACTTCTACCAGTAAAATACCTGGCGATTGAAACGCCACACCGCAGTCTATCCCCCACTTCTCACTCCTAAGTGGGGTGTTATTTGGAGTGCGTTTGTTGTGTAGAGTGCGATCGCTTAAAAACATAACTACATTCTTAACATTAATTAACGAACTGAACAAACAAAAGCGACCACAATGTTAAGATACTAACTGTTTTGTAAAAGATAATTGCTATTTGTTGTCAAAACCACTGGCAAAGTAAGAAACTAAGAACATCACAACAGGCAATTATTCCTTATGAATGCTATTTCCAACGTAGAATTTAAGCGTCCAGTTTGGCAATCTGTTGCCATGTTGACTTTGGGCTTCTGGCTCAGTGCTAGCCTAATTTTGGACTGGGTAGTTATGCCTAGTCTTTATGTTTCTGGGATGATGGCTCAAGCGAGTTTCGCCACAGCAGGCTACACAATTTTTTGGAATTTCAATCGGATTGAATTATTAACCGCCGGCTTAGCTTTAACTGCCGTTTTGGCTTTAAGCAAGACTCAATCTAACTGGCGTCGTAATGTCGTTGTTTTATCTGTAATACTAGTAGCCGTTTGTTTGATTGATACTTATTTATTAACCCCGCAAATGTCTGCGCTTGGACTTCAGTTAAATCTGTTTCAGACAATTGAAACTCCAGAAAACATGAATTTGCTACACGGTAGTTATTGGGTGTTAGAAGTCGTAAAACTGATAGTGGGTGGTACTCTTTTTAACTGGTGTTGGAAGCAGGTTTAATCCTTAAAAGCACTTAGCCTTTAGTAGCCAGCTTTGAAAAATGCATAGTATTTCAGGCTGAATACTGACCGAAGAAAGGCAGAGGGCAGAGGGCAGCTATGCTGAAGGTAAGAAATTTTTAAAAAGCTCTCTGCCACAGGGTTTCAAGCCCCTGAATTTATTTATGCAACTTTGAAAACATGTCCGATGGAGATGCATAGCACAAAAAATACTACGTCCATATTTCAAGCCCCTAAATGAGCGTTATGGGGACTTCCTTCTGCCCTCAGCATAGCAGCATAGCTGCCTTGCCGCCCTTGGCGGCTTGACCTCATTATTTCGTTACCAAGCTCGACTTGGTAACGATTTTTTGTAGCTAGAGGAACAGCATCAAAATTCTCTTTACCGTTGCTGTATCAACTGGATGGGTAGGAATCCGACTGATGATTATTTGTGTAGATAATTACCATTACCGATTACCCATCCCAATCCTAACTACATAACTGAAGCTTTTACAAAAACTGAAAGTTCTTTTCTCCTGCAATGGTATGATTCAGTGGCAGTATGACGGTAAAAGTTGTACCCAAACCAAGTTCACTCTCTACAGTCATGTGACCTCCGTGTAACTCAACGGCATTTTTGACAATAGTTAATCCCAGTCCGGTTCCTGGAAGTTTGCCTGTATTACTGCATCGAAAAAACGAGGTAAAGATATTTGCTTTGTCTTCTTTTGGAATGCCAATACCTTCATCTTGAATGCAGAAAATTACGCTATTGCGATCGCAAATCAAATTAAATTGGATATTGCCACCTTGCGGCGAATACTTAATAGCGTTTGAAAGCAAATTTGTGAGGATTTGCCGTAGCAATTTTTCATCGACGAGAGGCATATCGTCGGCAAAAGAATCGTAGGCACATTGACTGATAAAATTGAGATGATGCTGTTCGCCAGCACTCAGCCGTAGCTGTTCGACTAAATCTAGACAGAAGTTAGTGAGATGGAGGGGGGTAGGGTTGAATTGTAGTTTTCTTACTTGTGATCTACTAATAAGCAGAACATCCTCTAATACCTGATTTAAGTGTTTGATGCTGCATTTCATTTGAGTGAAAATACGCTGTTTCTTGTCCTCTGATATTTTGTCGCTATAGTTTCGTAAAAAGTCACAAGATAAGAGAATAGTCGTCAGTGGTGAGCGAAACTCATGGCAGGCAATGGCGATAAATTGGGATTTGAGTTCACTCATTTCTCTTTCTTTTTCCAAAGCCAAACGAGTGTCTTCTAGTTGCTTGGGTTGTCGATCTCCTGCGCGGTTGTAGTCTGCTGCCACTGCGATCGCTAAGCTGGGGTTAGTTATTGCCATCGTTGCCAGCAAACCCAAAACAGCAAATAATCCCCATAGCACCATATTCCAAATAAATATTTGCTGTTGCAGATGCCATACAGTACTATAGACCACATCTGTTTTCTGCCGGACTAACACCAACCACCCTAACCCACGATATCCAACACTCTTGGCAAAGCCAGTTAAATAAGTGTGATTATCAAACCAGTTTTCAATCAGATAGTCATTCATTCCGCCCTTTGCAGCTTGAAGACTTTTTAAGGATAGAGATGTTGCCTTAAATTTTGGTGGCGTCAACAACCAATCGCCATTTTGACTAAGAACAAATATTTCTATTTTGTTGTCTAAAGAATGCAACAGGGATTTTTCGACCTCATAAGCCCAATTCCAGTTAAAATAAGCACTCAAGACACCTTGTGGATGTCCTTGAAAATCTGTCATGGGAACAAGTAGATTTAAAAAGTGCAGTGGTTTCCCAGTTGGAGTGAGTGATAATTCTGCCACTTTCATAGCGTTATCCACTTCACTGACATAAGTTGCTTTTTGCGCCTTGACCAACAGAGGATTTTGTGATAGGATCTTATCCTCTAATGGTTTGTTAGTACTGGCAACAACAACGCCTTTGCGATCAACTAAACTTATCCAGGCAAAATCATTGTCAGTGCTTTGCAGCTTTTTCAAGAGAACACGTTGTTGAGATTTTGAATGATGATTGCTGAATATGTGAAGCGTGCTCATAGTTTGAAGATCACGGTAGTGTTCAAACATTCCCCTGTCTAGCTTATCCGTCATCTGGTAAGCTAGTTCTGCTAGTGACCGACCAACATCGCATTTAACCTGTTCGCTGATAGTGTGTCCGACAATCAGACTTGCTGATATAGACAGTAGAAAAGCAATACTGCCAATTGCTATTCCCAATCGGGTTCTGAGGTTCTGGTTCCGGTTTATCTTGGCTGCTAATCGAAGAGAAAACCTTGGGATACTCGCCATTCCATAACGCTCCTGTTTTGCACAGACTTAATGAGAATCTCAAAGGCTTATACCATTTTGGATTTTGGATTGAGGATCGCCGTCTGCATCTAGATTATATAAATCCAACTGCTGCATTCTTTTTTCCAATTCGCCTTACAGTCAGTATTCAATTATCAGCCTTAGAAGGAGTTAGCCATAAGGTAAGTCTGATCAACAGTTAACAGACTTTATCCTAACTGAGATGCTGATAGCTGATTGCTACTATATTAAAGTCAGCATACAACTCATTTTGTAGTGGAAAAGTTCAAATTGCCACTCAAGAGTACCAAAATGGCATACACTTTTTGGTGTAAAGCCACCCAACAGTACCAAAACGGCATACACTTTTTGGTGTAAAGCTGACAAAGGAGGATGTTGTGGCTAAATTTCTCTTCGTAACAGATTTAGATAATACCCTCGTTGGCGATGATCAGGCGCTAGCACAATTGAACAACAGCTTGCAGAAACATCGCCAAGAATACGGCACTAGGATTATTTACGCAACAGGGAGATCGCCTGATCTGTACCAAGAACTGAAAGAGGCAAAAAATCTTTTAGATCCAGATGCCCTTGTTTTATCTGTGGGAACGGAAATTTACATTGACGGTAGTCCTCATCCCAATTCCACTTGGTCAGAAAAAATTTCTTCAGGATGGAATCGTCACAAGGTAGTCGCAACAACAACTCAATTTCCTGAGTTAAAACCACAACCAGAATCAGAACAGCGTCCTTTAAAGGTGAGTTTTTTCCTTGAGCAATCATTATCCACCATTTTACCACAGCTTGAGTCAGAGTTGCAGAAATCTAAATTAAATGTAAAGTTAATCTACAGTAGCGGCAAAGACCTTGACATTGTACCCCAGAGCAGCGATAAAGGTCAGGCAGTACACTTTCTCCAGCAAAAATGGAAATTTGTAGCAGAGCATACGGTAGTCTGTGGTGATTCTGGCAATGATATTGCTTTATTCGCGAATGGAGTAGAACGGGGAATTATAGTTGGCAATGCCCGTCCCGAATTACTCCAATGGCACAACGAACACCCGAACGTCTACCGTTACTTGGCACAAAATTCTTGTGCTGGTGGCATACTGGAAGGCTTAGAACATTTTGGATTCTTAAAATGATTAGTTATCTCAAAGGAATTGTCGCTGGTATTCAAAACTGTAGTGCTAATCGCTGTATTCTCACTCTGGAAGTCAATGGAATGGGATACGATTTGCAAATTCCGGCCCGACTGGTAAAACAACTGCCAAACTCAGGAGGTGAAGTGCAAATTTTCACCCATTATCAAATCCGAGAGGAGGTGCCGTTACTGTACGGTTTTGGTTCACCAGGAGAAAGAGAAGTGTTTCGCCACTTATTGAGTGTTAGTGGTATTGGTGCCGCAATGGCCATCGCCTTACTAGACACCTTGGAACTCCCAGATTTAGTTCAAACAATTATCACTGGCAATATTCAATTGTTAATTCAAGCCCCTGGTGTGGGCAAGAAAACAGCAGAACGTCTTTGTTTGGAACTCAAAAGTAAGTTGATCGAGTGGCGTAAGTCAGCAGGATTATTCGTGGCTACAGGTGGTCCCGCACCAGGAATTTTAGAAGAGGTGCAAATGACCCTCCTAGCATTGGGTTACACTGCTAGTGAAGTCAGTCATGCTTTACATATTGTCAGTGAAGATATTGGACTGCCCAAAGACGCTTACGTGGAAGATTGGATCAAACAGGCAATAACTCACCTCAGCACTGAGTACAGTCAGTAGCCAAAAATACCCGATAAGATAGCGTTCGGATCACCTGTAATCCTGAATTCAATAGACAACGGTTGACAACGAATACAAATAACCATCGTGCCTTTACAAAATTACGCAGTACTTATGATTGATTATTTGTAGACTTTTTAAACCAGTGTTGATATCAAGTTGCCCTGTCTTGCGAGTACTAACTCTACCTAAATGGGTGCCAAGATTTTTCCCTTGGAGCCCTAGTACTGCAAGCGCAAAATTAAAAATCAAAAATTAACAAAGGCTGAGTTGCAAGCGCTGATAGCAATGAATGAATAGTATGTTTATTTCCGCACCCGGTGTAATAGAAATATCTCCAATTGTAAACAGAAAGCTTGAAATCCAAAGTTGAAGGCTGTTTGGAATGGTCACTTTATTTCCGCATCTGGTATCCTCATCTAAACTATGAGACTTTTGAGTATTTTAATTTCTCTTTTTTATTTGAGATGAATATTTAATACCCCATTCGTGCATTGCATAAAGAATTGGTTTCAGACTTTCTCCTAAAAGCGTTAATGAGTATTCTACTTTGGGAGGAATTTGTGGATAAACCTCACGATGAATAATTCCATCTTCTTCCAACTCTCTCAATTGCTGGCTCAGCATTTTTTGAGTAATTCCGTTTAAAGATCGCTGCAATTCACCAAAACGTTTTACACCTTCTATTAACTCTCTAATAATCAAAACTTTCCAACGTCCACCAATCACCTTGAGTGTGGACTCAACCTCACATGTCAGCCTGTTATGATTTTCTGCTTCAGCTTTCATAGTTACTTTTTGGTAAGTATCTTACTTTTTAGTGCCTACTTTTCATATTAACTTTACATCGTTTAAAGTTAGTACGGTAAAAAAAGAGTAGGGGCATTCCTTGACAGATTAATTTTGAAGCAGATAAGTTAATCGGTAAAACCTGCCCCTACAGCCGTTAACATTCAACAGTCAATAGTTAAAACGCGCTTATTTTACGAATAAATTGGTATTGCTGTAGTAGTCATTTATTGGTATTAAATGTTACTAATTACCAAAACCTTGTACTTCTATGAGGAATTGATTCATGGCACATATTCTGCATATTGACTCTAGTCCGCGTGGGGAAAGATCTTTTTCTCGCAAGTTCTCCAACCAATTTGTCACAACTTGGAAAAACGCTCATCCTCAAGATACAGCCACTTACCGGGATTTAGGTCACAATCCAGTTCCTCATGTCGATGAACCGTGGATTGCTGCTTCTTTTACACCACCGCCAGCACGCACACCCGAACTCACAAAGGCAATTGAACTGTCAGATAGCTTAATCGATGAATTTTTAGCAGCTGACCGCTACGTCTTTGGTGTACCCATGTACAATTTTAGCGTGCCCTCTACCTTTAAAGCCTACATCGACCAAATTGTTCGCGTTGGTCGTACCTTCGCTGTTACCGAGGATGGTGCCTTTAAAGGGTTAGTTGAACAAGGAAAAAAGGTATTGATTATCACTGCTCGTAGTGCTAGTTTTACACCCGGAAGTCCTGCTGCAGCCTACGATTTTCAAGAACCTTACCTCAGAGCTATTTTTGGGTTTATTGGGATTACAGATCTTTCATTCATCCATGTGGAAAACCTCGGCTTGGATGATGATGCTCGTCAGCAGTCTGTCGCAAAAGCGCATGAGGCTATTGAGAAAGCAGTAGCAAGTTGGTAAAGACGCAGTAGTATATTTGTCGTAGGTAGTTTAGCTATTGCTTTGAGACAAAAAACGCTTGCCGAAGTATAGAAATCTGCGGTTATTAGAGTTTTAATTCACCCCCCGAATCTTTATCGGGGGATTACAAGTTTAGTGTAGCTGTAGCACAATTAAAGCAGCTGTTAAATTCTGATCAAAGTCGGAAATGATGGATAACAAAACTGCATTAAAAAAGATACCGGAAACGACTTATGTACCCAAAACTTATACACATATCCAGTTTATAGCTTACGAGTGTCCTACTTTCGACTACACTAAACCAGGAGAAACCACGAACACAACATTAGCACCACCGATACGTCATTTACAAGGTAACGATGAAAAAATTAGAGTGCAAAGATTTTTAGACGTGTTGAACTGGACAAGGAACAACATCCCAAACATAGTACTGGGTGACAACAACACATTGAAAATCTTCATGGCACCAGAATTCTACTTTAAATCCCATGCTGGTCAGAATAGTGCAGATCCACGTTATGGAGGCTCTTATACTTTCAACACGATGATAAATATCTTAGAGTGTCTGCGAAATTTATTTACAGACCCAACACTAAGTGATTGGTTCATTGTGGCAGGGTCTGTTGTGTCAAACCTGCCTGCAGATGCAAAATTTTATATTGACAATCCGGAAGAGAGAGCTTATCTGAACACAGCAGTAGTAGTGAAGGGAGGGCATCCAAAAGCTCCATTCCACTATGTGCATAAAAAGCAGTTGTCAAATATTGATGGACCACCTAAAACTAGGAAAAACCAATTGGGGGAGGAGGTAGGCACATCTGCAAGTGAAAATGAATATTTTAGACCCATCTTAGAAAGGTGGGAGGAGCGAAAGGAAAGGATATTTACTGTAGACAATATCACGTTTGGGCTTGAAGTATGTTTAGATCATGAGCTTGCCGTGTTAAAAACAGTTTGTAAGGACTACCATTCTCTAGAGGGGAAATCTGGTCCGCCTATCGATATTCATCTGATAACATCATGTGGTATGCAAATTCGTTCTAAAGCTGTAGCAGCTAGGGAAAATGGCTATGTTATGATTAGCGACGGAAAGCCAAAAAATAAAGTTTATTCAGTAGTACACAAGATTGCAAAGCAACACTCCATAAAGGCAACTTTGTCCAAAGAAATGGAACCTAGATGGACGGATAATATTCCAGAACAATATCAAATCCCGCAACCTAAACAATCTTTTCCGCAAAGAATTCTATGTTATGACTGTTTACAGATATAAGAAATATCTGAATATTAATACTTAATATATGATGAAATGGGGTTCACAGTGAAGAGTTCATGATTGTCAGTCCGAGTGAATATAATACCTCAAACTTTTTTATTGTCAATAATTAATTAACAGTAACTAGCAACCAGTTTACAGATAACTGATTACTGGTTACTGCTTACTGTAGATGTCTTTTCAGGGTTATCTAAGAGCGTAATTCCTATACAGCGACCTAAGAACTTCACGAGAGAAGAATAAGCGTGAAAAATGAGATGCCCCTTAATTAATGTGACGTTAATTTCAGAAGCACCTAAAATAATGGATACATATATATAGGGGTAGCTTCCGGAGGAGGAGTAAGTTCTTTGATAGAAAGTAGGTAGTGCCAAGGAGACTTGTTAGCATCTTTAGTCTTTCGACTCACTTCAGTCCACCATGTGACATAATGAGGTGGTAACATTCGCCGAAGTCCATCCCAGTAAAGCAAAGCTTGTTTTAGCCAGTTTATATCCTGGATTTCAATATAGGGATAGTAAAAAGCCTTACCAACTTTTGTTGTCTGTGTAGCATTCATTATTCTTTGTCTCTACTCCTAGTAAGTTGTAAATAAAGTATCTATAAATTTAATATCGGCGAATTTTTGGCACACAACGAGATGAAATTCCACATCCGGCTCGTACGATCACCTGCCACGTAACTACTCCTTTCTCACAGTCCGCAGGTAGGGTCGTAACAATTGACCTAATTTTAATTATAATATAGCACCCATGTAAGACAGCCAGGGGCTTGCGCTCTATGATTTTCGGTCAATTTAAGGGCAGCACTGCCCAAAGACTGAGGTTACAATCAAAGTCGTGAAGCCTACTTATGGCTAGGGATTCGAAAATTATGCGAATTAAGCAAATTTCCGTCAGCGGTTTGTTTGGAATTTTTGACCATGTGATTCCGTTAAAAATGGATGACCGCATTACAATTATTCATGGTCCGAATGGTTTCGGAAAGACAGCAGTGCTGAAGATGTTAAATGGATTGTTTAACTCTCGATACTCAGAGTTGCGAACTATCCCATTTAGTAATTTCCGAGTTGAGTTTGATGAGGACAGTAGTGTTGAAATTGTAAAAACCTCTAATAATTTGGATAAGCTAGAGAGAAAATACAATATAACTTTCAACTTTTACGAACCTAATTCAGAAAAACTTTCTTACACTCTGGAAAGTATCAAAATGCGCCCTGATGGAACACTGGTTAATTTTGTTGACAAGATGATACCTGACCTTCGCAGAATAAGTTCTAATACATGGCTGTATATTCCTACAGGAGAAGCTCTTTCTTTAGAAGAAATTATAGATCGTTTTGAAGATTCATTACCCTTAAACATGAGGTTAACAGAAGAGCCTAAATGGTTAGAAAATTTGAAGAGCAATATGCATATTCGACTTATAGAATCTCAACGTTTGCTAAACTTTGTTCTTAATCCTTCTTCCAGAATGCATTCTGGGACATCTTCAATGTTACCAACTGTATCTGCCTACTCTGAGGAACTTGCAAAACTTATGCGAGATAAATTTACTGAATACGGTACAATATCTCAATCTCTTGACAGAACGTTTCCAGTTAGAGTAGTAAAACAACAACCATCACCCTGATTCAAGAAGTCAAGAAAAAATCCCAAGCATTCTCGTTAAAAGATGAAGATTTGCAACAACGGTTAATAAGTCAGAAAAATAACAGCTATGATCCGTGGCAAGTTTGTTGCGGTCATGACTTGGTAGAAATTCTATCCGTTGGCTTACGCAAGGCGATTGGTTCCCACAAAGCTGCTGATATCGAAGCGAACAGTCTTGAGCGTTGTTTGCGACTTGCCTACGAAGAAGTCTACTTCAGTCAAACACGTCTCTACGTGGAAATTCGCTTATGGGAAAGTCATAATCAACCATTTAAGGTTTTGCGGAATGGTATTTGGGAGTAAGTACAATTACTAATGACCCCTTCCCCGTTAGCAGTATTCAAATGAGATAAACATAATACACATCAAGTAGAGGCGAAAAGCCGTACCCTACACAGAACGCCTAAAGGCGAACGCCCCTACCAAGCATTTGAACAAACGCATAATTTATTGTGCAACATTATAATATATTGCACAATAAATTTTACAATAACTCTCAGGAGTAAGTTAGCCAGAACTATCGCAACGACAACGTTCGATGCGTGTCTCTCTTCTGAAGAGATTGTGTTCTTGCTCTTCAAAACTACTGTCAATGGTAAATCACAACTATCTCCGTGCCCAGGATACATTTTTTTAATAAACAACACAAACAACGAGGTTAATCAACAATGGAAGGATGTACCATTACCGATTTGAAGGTTCATAGCAAGCATAATTGCTACTTGATAAGTCCAGCGGAAATGGAGAGAATCCAGGATCAAATATCCGTTCGCGTAGACTTAGAACAGGGAACATACATCATCAGAATTCGGGAAGGATCATTCGATTACTTGAGGGGTGACGTTCACAGAGGTGAACCCCTAGTCATGCTGTGGATTTATGGAGGCAAGTTTGTTAACAAGAAAAACAATCTGGAAGTTGAGGCCACCTGGACGACACTGAACGGCTACGACGATACCTTAACTTTAGAAGTTTTGGAATCGGCCAAACTTTGTGCATTCTTCTTCGATACCTATGTAGAAGACAACGAGGGAGAAATGATTGTTTCCGTCGTGAAAATTTAATGGCAGTGGCAAACATATATGGAGGCTTGCCTTGCCGACGGAGAAACGAAGCTCTCCAAATATGATTTATACACTTAATTAAAATTATCAAAATGGTATTTGCTCTCTTTCCTGTATAAGACTGCTAACGGTTATTAAGGTTAAATTAAAATGTTTAGCTCTAAAAATTCTTCTGGGAAAACTTTCGTGCAGATTGCTGTGGTAGTACTGGGCTTGACGGCAACTCCCAAGCTACTGGTATCTTTGCCATCAACTCTGCTTGAACCCGTGCTTGCCCAATCTGAGACGCCAAGTCCCATCCCGCTTCCCAAATCACTACCTAGTGGCACAACGGTGAAAGTTGACGGCTCGAGCAGCATGAAGGTTATCAACGAAGCCTTGAGCAAACAGTTTGAACAAAAGTATGCGGGTACTAAAGTTGACTTGGCATCGAATGGAACTGATAAAGCATTAGCAGCAATACAGCGAGGTGATATCAATATCGCAGCAGTCGGACGTCCGCTTACCGATCAAGAGAAGGCGAAGGGACTTGTTGCCACTCCTGTAAGTCGGGAAAAGATTGCTATAATCGTTGGCTCAGACAATCCATTTCAGAAAAACCTCACCTTCGAGCAGTTTTCCAAGATGTTTCGAGGCGAGATTACCGACTGGTCCCAGATAGGAGGCGCTCCAGGTAAGATTAGATTTATTGACCATCCGGACTATAGCGATACGCGGCAATCCCTAAGCACATATGATATTTTCAACAAAGCCCCATTTAAAACTGGAGCTAACGCAACCAGGCTAACTGAAGATGACACTGTAGCCATTGTGCGGGAACTCGGTAAGGATGGAATTAGTTATGCGATCGCAGATCAAGTGATCAACCTGCCGAGTGTTCGGGTTATCCCCATGCATAAAACCATGCCTGACGATCCCCGATATCCTTACTCGCAACCTCGAAGTTATGTTTACCGCCAGGAAGCTGCCAAGCCAGGAATACTTGCCTTTTTGGGCTTTGCAACTTCAGCATCGGGACAGGAAATTGTTGCGGCTGCCAAACAGCAAGAAGCTGAGGCGGTGCGTCAATCTGTAACAACTCCTACCAGTGCGGCAACTGCACCTGTAGCGACAACGGCTCCAAGTCTGGCAACCTCACCTGCTGCAACTTCCATTTCTACGCCTATAACTGAGGCTGCACCTGCTGTTAATAGTAGTGCAACAACAAAAGACAAAGGAGGATTTCCTTGGTGGTTGCTCTTGCTAGCAGGAATTCCGTTATTGGGATTACTTTGGTGGTTACTGTCGAGACAAGACAGAACAGCCGTAGAAGATTCTAGGACACCAAAAACTCCTTCTGTGAGTACAACAGGCGCTGGTACGCTTGAACCTCCAACTGGTGAAAATACAGTCATCCCAGAGAAGGGAACTGGTATGATGACTCCTTTGGTGACAGAAGAGATCAATACTTCCTCAGTTACTCCAGAAAGACCGAATGTGATGCCAGAGACACAGATCGGGGCAAATTTACCAGTACAAGACACTCCGGTAGCTCCCAAAACACCGAATGTGATTGCTACGGAGACGCAGATTGGGGCAAATACCCCAGTACAAGACACTCCGGTGGCTCCAATTCAGGATTCTACTCCCTTAACTGTCACGCCTTCAATAGGAAATGCGGTCGGAATTGCAGGGCTCGCTGTAGGGGCGATCGCTGGAGGTGCGGCGTTGGCAGGGCGGCACAAGAGTCATATTACCTTAAAACTGCGTAATTCTACTGAAGCGTACGCACAGTGGGAAGCACCCCAAGCACATCGAGAGGCAGCTAAACAGCAGGGAGGACGGCAATTCCAGTTGCGGATATACGATGCAACAGGTATTGACATTGAGTCTCAACCTGCCCATAGTACGCAGTCCTATAACTGCGACGAATCAAGTGAAGACTTGCTAGTACTCATCCCTAGGCGCGATCGCGACTACATAGCAGAGATTGGCTACGTCACGACTTGGAATCATTGGTTGATACTTGCCACTTCAAATCCAGTCCGAGTGCCCTCAACATCAGAATCAATTGCAACGATGACAGAGGATGTGCCAGTAAGTGATACTGACATCCCCACAACTGCAGGGGCTGCGGCAATTACAGAGAATCCCGTATTAGAAAACATAGGTAATGTGGAAGGGCGGCACGGGAGTCGCATAACGTTAGTACCCCACCACAACCGGGAAGCTGATGCTGTATGGGAAATTTCGCAAGCAGACAGGGAAGCTTATCGGCAGGGAGGACAGAAATTTCAGTTACGGATTTACGATGTCACCAGCATTGACTTTAATACGCAACCCGCCCACAACATGCAGTCTTACGACTGTGACGAATTGAGCCAAGAGCTACGGGTACCCATCTACAGAAGCGATCGCGACTACGTGGCAGAAATCGGCTACGCGACTCCTGACGCTCAGTGGTTGACACTTGCCCGCTCAAATCCAGTTAGAGTAAACTCAACATTACAAACAGAGGGAACTTCTGTAGTCGATACACCTTTTAGCATCGATACCGAACCGAATACAACGACAACAGACATCTCTACTCCAACCACAGAGATAGCAATTGCGGGAATGACTGGGGCTGCCCTAGCAGGAGGCACAGCGTCTTTCTCCTCGCGATTGCATGGAAGTCGCATAAGATTAGTCCCCAATTCCTTCGGGGAAGCAGATGCCTTGTGGGAAGTACCGCAAGCAGATAGAGAAACAGCGTTACAGCAGGGAGGACAGCATTTTCAGTTGCGGATTTACGATGTCACGGATATTGACTTAGATACGCAACCTGCCCACAACGTGCAATTTTACGACGACTGTGACGAATTTAGCCAACAACGACACGTACCAATCTATGTGAGCGATCGCGACTATGTGGCAGAAATTGGCTATGTCACTGCTGGAGGTGAATGGTTGACACTTGCCCGCTCTAACTCAATGTGGGCGCTCTCAATGTCAAACACACAGGAAAAAAATGTAGCTTTAGACACCTCTTACCTTCCTGAATCCGAACCAAATGTATTAGGAAACGATAGCGCCACTTTCATTAATCCGGGAATCAGTGACGGATTGCACGAAAGTCGCATCGCTTTAGTACCTCGCCACGCAGGGGAAGCAAATGCTGTGTGGGAAGTATTGCAAGCAGAGAGAGAAACAGCGTTACAGCAGGGAGGACAGCATTTTCAGTTGCGGATTTACGATGTCACGGATATTGACTTAGATACGCAACCTGCCCACAACGTGCAATTTTACGACGACTGTGACGAATTTAGCCAACAACGACACGTACCAATCTATGTGAGCGATCGCGACTATGTGGCAGAAATTGGCTATGTCACTGCTGGAGGTGAATGGTTGACACTTGCCCGCTCTAACTCAATGTGGGCGCTCTCAATGTCAAACACACAGGAAAAAAATGTAGCTTTAGACACCTCTTACCTTCCTGAATCCGAACCAAATGTATTAGGAAACGATAGCGCCACTTTCATTAATCCGGGAATCAGTGACGGATTGCACGAAAGTCGCATCGCTTTAGTACCTCGCCACGCAGGGGAAGCAAATGCTGTGTGGGAAGTATTGCAAGCAGAGAGAGAAACAGCGTTACAGCAGGGAGGACAGCATTTTCAGTTGCGGATTTACGATGTCACGGATATTGACTTAGATACGCAACCTGCCCACGACGTGCAATTTTACGACGACTGTGACGAATTTAGCCAAGAGCGACACGTACCTATTTATAGAAGTGATCGCGACTACGTAGCAGAAATCGGTTACCTAACTTCTGACAATCAGTGGTTGATACTTGCCCGTTCCAACCCCTTGCGAGTGCCTTCGTTGGCAGCAGAAAGTCGTCTCACTAGACGGGATGGCTGTAAAATTCAACATCTCGCCGTTCATAGTCGCAATCACTGCTACCGACTGGATGATGCACAGATGAGAAGCCTTCAGGAAACAGCAGTCTCCAAAACTCTAGAACCCGGAATATATGTGGTGCGGATCAAGGATGGTAACTTTGCCTATGGAATGGGAAGTCAAATGAGGCAGCCAATTGTCCTACTATGGATTTATGGCGGAAGATTTATCAATAAAAAGACTAATGCTCCGGTACAAGCAACTTGGTCAACATTGAACGCATATGACGATACACTGACGTTGGAAGTTTTGGAGACAACAACCCTTTGTGCCTTTTTCTTAGATACTTATGTTGATGATAACCATGGAGAACTCACTCTCTCTGTGATTCGACTTTACTCGAATGTTTCAGCCAACCCGTAGCAGTAGCTATTTTACTCTATGTTTAATCTAGAGATGTTACATGTAACGTCTCTAGATTTTTGCTACGGCTAAATCCGCCAAGCCTTGAACCAGCGATCCACAACAGTGTTGAATAATTTTTTTGCTTGATGCTTGCGCTGCCACTTTCGGAAAGCAACTTCGTAGTCTTCGCCTGATGTGTGATAACTGTTCCAGCCATCAAGACAAACAGCTAGTCCCCAAAAGAGCAAAATGTACAGTGCCCAAGAAAGCCCACCGCTACTCAACAGGTTTACGAGCAACAAAACACTGTTAATAATGACATACCTGCCCAAACGCTTCTTGAATTTACTGCGTCGGTAAGTGTTGAAAGTCAAGCGCTGTTGCATTTCTCCTTGTTGCGTCAACCAATCGCTTTCGGCCATTTTTAACGAATCTAGAGAAATCTCTAGTTCTGAAGCAATTTCCAGCAACTGTTCGTAGGAAAACTCTTTGTTTTTGTCATCAGCTTGACGTGCGATCGCCAAGTGTAGAATTTGCTGTACATCATCTTGACTATAATAACGAGTAGTTTTAGTTTCAAATACTGTCATAATTTTGTCTCTTATATTACTTTTTATATATCCAACAGATGCTCTACAATCATGGCACTGCGAATAATTGGCTGATTCGGAGCTATCCCTACACTAGCAAATTTAGCGGCTAGCGAGAGTAATTAATTATTAACCAAGCCGATTTTGGGTTATACGCAGAAATTGAAGAGCGAATTTATTCTTTGGGACAAGATAAAATCTAATCCATATTCCAAAAGAAGTTAGATACCTGGATTCATCCTTGAGGACAGTCCATTATCTAGAATTTGCCCCCTCCCCAGATTTATCCTTGAGAAAAATCCGCGCATCCAAAATACTTTCATAGAGATCAGGACAAACTCAATGACTAGAGAAAACGGTCTTATCCTTACCCTATCCGTTGATATTGGTGGAAGTGGCATTAAGGTGATGCTTTTAGATCCTCAAGGTAATCCCTTAACAAAAAGGGCGAGAGCAGAAACACCTCGACCTGCCAAACCAGAGGTGATTATTAATACAATCGTTACCTTGGCAGCTACTCAAGAAGAGTTTCATCGTGTTTCCGTAGGGTTTCCTGGTGTAGTGCGTTCTGGAGTTACGGAGACAGCAGCAAATTTAGATCCAGAATGGATCGGGTTTGATTTGGCAACGACATTGTCAGAGCGTTTAAATAAACCTGTACGGGTGATTAATGATGCTGATATGCAGGGGTTAGGAGCAATTTCTAGCAAGGGAGTGGAATTGGTAATTACGCTAGGTACGGGTTTTGGCTCGGCTTTGTTTGTGGATGGGAAACTGGTGCCGAACTTAGAAATGGGGCATCATCAATTTCGCAAAGAGGAAACTTACGAAGAACAGTTAGGACGTGCCGCTTTGGAAAAACAGGGTGAGAAAAAATGGAACAGGCGTTTAGAAAAAGCGATCGCATCGTTGCAACATCTGTTTAATTATGATTATCTTTACATTGGTGGCGGTGAAGCGGAAAAAGTAAAAATCGAGTTGCCGCCAAATGTGAAGATTATCCCGAACGTGGCTGGTTTGTTGGGAGGGATTACTTTGTGGCGAGACTAATCTAACGGCACTTCATATCATGTCCGGATTAACCTTAATGCCAGATAATCCCAAGAGCGCTCCTCGCTATGCTTTGTCTCCCTCCCCGCTTGCGGGGAGGGGTTGGGGG